>JALSHF010000175.1 GCA_026982375.1 Emcibacter sp.
TCCTCAGGAATTCCTCGGCGAAAATTACAAAGCCGATGAGTATGACAAGGTCGAAGATATTCTGGATGTCTGGTTCGACAGCGGTTCCACCCACGCCTTTGTCTTGGAAAAAAGGCCGGAATTACGTGCCCCGGCGGATCTTTATGTGGAGGGCACGGATCAGCATCGTGGCTGGTTCCAGTCTTCTTTGCTGGAATCTTGCGGCACGCGGGGCCATGCGCCCTATAAGAATGTATTGACCCACGGCTTCACCCTTGATGACAAGGGTAAAAAAATGTCCAAATCCGGGACGAATTCGGTGGCTCCGCAAAAAATTATTCAGCAGTTTGGCGCGGATATATTGCGTCTGTGGGTGACGTCTACCGACTATATGAATGACCACCGTATTGGCAATAATATCATTCAGGGTCAGGTCGAAGCCTATCGGAAAATCCGCAATACGATGCGCTTCATTCTGGGTAATCTGAATGATTTTTCTGCCGATGAACGGCTGCCTCTATCCCAGATGCCCGAACTGGACCGGTTGATGCTGCATCGGTTGGCCGAACTGACTGAGATCAATGCCCGAGCGATCGCAGATTATAATTATAACCGTATTTATACGGCGCTTTATAATTTTGTCACCGTGGATTTAAGTGCTTTCTATTTTGATATACGTAAAGATTGCCTCTATTGCGATGGCGCGTCAAGTATTCGCCGGCGGGCAACCCGGACGGTATTGGATCAGCTTTTCTTTGTTTTAACCAAAATGATGGCCCCCATATTGGTCTTTACCGCTGAGGAAATCTGGCAATCAAGATTCCCCGATGAAGATGACAGCATTCATTTGCAGATTTTCCATGACATCCCGGGCGACTGGCGTGATGATGCCCTGGCCGCCAAATGGGAAAAAATCAAAGGCTTGCGTAAAGTTGTCACCGGCGCATTGGAAGTGGAACGCCGTGAAAAGCGTATTGGATCATCCCTGCAGGGTCAGGTGAAGATCTATGTAACGGACCCCGCCTATATTGACGCGGCGGCAAATATTGACATGGCGGAACTCTGTATTACTTCACGGGCTGAATTTATTCGGGGAGAGGCGCCCGAGGGTGCCTTCAGGCATGAGGATTCTGCAAATATCGCCGTTGTGAGCATATTGGCAGACGGGGGAAAATGTGAGCGCTGCTGGCAAACACTGCCGGAAGTTGGCAGTATTTCAGGCCATGAAAATATTTGCCCGCGCTGCGTTAATGCATTACAGGATGGTGCATAGAATATGTATCGTCTGGGCTTTATCATTGTATTTTTTGCTTTGACTCTGGATCGGGTCAGCAAATGGTGGATCATGGAAGTCCTTGAACTGCCTAAAATACAAATGGTCCAAATTTTGCCCATATTTAACTTACAATGGGCAGAGAATCGCGGCATCAGCTTTAGTCTGTTAACGGCGGATGGTGATTTGGGACGATGGGCTTTGGTCGCCCTGACAAGCGCGATTGTAATAGGGCTTGGCATTTGGCTCAAAACTGTGCAGACTAGGGTGCTGGCCATTGCCCTGGGATTGATTATCGGCGGGGCGATCGGCAATATATATGACCGCGCTGTTTTTGGTTATGTTGCTGATTTTCTGCAATTCCATGCGGGGGATTGGTCATTTGCGGTATTTAATTTGGCAGACAGCTGTATTTCTATTGGCGCGATATTGTTGATTTGGGATAGTTTTTTCGGTCCAAGTTCGAAAGAAGAATCAAAAGACGGCCCGAAAGAAAATTCGGGGAAGAATTAAGTCATATGATGGGTTTAAAAAGGAAAATTGAGTGCAAAATAAACAGTTATTAACGGGCGTATTGTTAAGTGTCACTTTGATGCTATCAGCCTGCTCTGGTCTTGACGGGCCAGATGAATTCGCGGTCTTGAAAAACCCCCCTTTGATTGTTCCGCCAGATTACCATCTTCGCCCACCCGGGGATGAAAGTGACGTTAAGGGTGCCTTCACGCCGCAGCAGATCGCAAAAAGAGCTTTGTTCGGCAATTCGGCACAATAATCCGTATTTTCAGTAATCGTTAAGGGCCAGATAATCATGTGAAAAATCCGCATGTTATTTGGCTCTATCGCTATGTTTTCTTCCTGAAGCGGGAAAATATGCGTGTCATTTCTATGGTGACGAGCAGACTGCCGACGGCATAGAGCACCAGTTTATAGTCGTGAGTAATTCCGCCTGTATTCAGAGCCAGCCCTGCCATAATCAAACCAAGTCCCGCCCCAAAAATAACACCATTCATTAATTTCATCCCTTGCCCTCCTCCTTAAATGATTGCCATTTTTCATGGCTGGTTTTCACATTATTTGCGGAGAATATGTTCACAGTGTGAAGGAAATAAGGTATTCTTGTGTCACCGCCGTATCACATAGGAGCTGTTGCTTGAGAATCCGCCTTTTGTCAGAAAATACCATTAATCAGATTGCCGCCGGCGAAGTGATTGAAAGGCCCGCCAGTGCCGTGAAAGAGCTGGTCGAAAATGCCATTGATGCAGGGGCGGAAAATATAAATGTGATCATGATTGACGGCGGGCGGAAATTGATTTCGGTCAGCGATGACGGCACCGGTATGTCCCCTAAGGAAATGGAACTGTCTATAGAGCGTCATGCCACATCAAAATTGCGCGAAGATGACCTTACCGATATTCAGACGATGGGGTTTCGGGGCGAGGCCTTGCCATCCATAGCTTCCGTCAGCCGCTTTAGCATGTCAAGCCGCGTAAAAGGCAGCGACGAATCCTGGAGGCTGGACATTAACGGCGGAAAAAAATCCCCTCTTCAGCCCGCCGGCCTTAATCAAGGTACAAGAATAGAGGTGCGGGATTTATTTTATGCAACGCCCGCCCGCCTGAAATTCCTAAAAGCGCAAAGGACTGAATTTAATTATGCGCTGGATGTGGTGAAACGTCTGGCTCTGGCCCACCCGCAGATAAGTTTCTCCCTGATGGATGGTGAACGGCGTGCCTTTAGGGTATCGGCAAATCAGGGCGAGCTTCTCGATGCACGGTTAATGCGCCTTACGGCCGTTTTGGGCAGCGACTTTGGCGACAATGCGCTGGCCATAGAGGTGAGCCGGGATGTGGACGGTGAAATGATAAGCCTTGGCGGATATGCCGGCTTGCCAACCTATCACCGGGGCAATGCCCAGCATCAGTTTTTATTTGTTAATGGTCGGCCCGTTAAGGATAAACTGCTCACCGGCGCGGTGCGCGGGGCCTATATGGATTTTCTGGCCCGAAATAAACATCCGGTTTTGGCGTTATTTCTGGAGGTGCCAACCCATATGGTTGATGTCAATGTCCATCCCGCCAAAGCCGAAGTACGTTTCCGGGACAGCGGCCTGATACGGGGGTTGATCGTCGGTTCCTTGAAGCGCGCCTTGACCGAGGCCGGGCACAGGGCCGCGACAACGGTTTCCCGCTCGGCATTGGGGTCCTTTCAAACAGGCAGCGCCGCCCATAATCTGCCGCAATATTCAGGACAAAGCCGGAGCGGGCGGGCAACATTCCCCGCGCCGCCCACGGCTTATGGTTCTGGCCTTTCCGACAGAGCCACAGCATCCCAGATGCCGTTGGAGGAGGGGTTTGGGATAGATGAGCCTTCCGCTAAATCACCGGATGATTTTCCTTCTCATGATTTTCCTTCTCAGGACTTTCCAATGGGCGCGGCGCGGGGGCAGCTTCATGAGACCTATATTATCTCACAAACATCGGACGGCATTATCATTGTGGATCAGCATGCGGCCCATGAACGGCTTGTTTATGAACGTATGAAACATCAGTTGATGGAGAATATTGTGCCGCGACAGGCGTTATTAATTCCAGAAGTGGTTGAATTGGAACAGGATGCGGTAGGCAGGCTGCTGGCCCGCGCGGATGATTTTAAAGAAATGGGCCTGTATTTTGAGGCTTTTGGGGAAGGGGCCATTGTTGTCCGTGAGATGCCGGCTTTGCTCGGTGATGCGGATATTAAGGGGCTCATACGGGATATGGCTGATGAACTGGTTGAGCTGGATCAGGCCTTGTCTTTGAAAGAACGCATGGAGGAGGTATGCTCAAGCATGGCCTGCCACGGCAGCGTAAGGGCAGGGCGCCGGCTTAACGTTACGGAAATGAACGGCTTATTGAGGGAAATGGAACAAACCCCCCATTCCGGCCAATGTAATCATGGACGGCCCACCTATGTGGAATTGAAACTATCGGATATTGAAAAATTATTTGGCCGCAGATAATGGGTCTATGGTGAATGTTATCCGGATTTTACCTTTGGCGGCTGCTCTTCCCTTAATTCCGCAATGGCAATATTCAGGTGAAGACAGACGAGGTCAAGATGGGCCTCTTTTGCCTCTTGGCTCAGGTAAATAAGCGTATTGATCATTCCAGCATATTCATACTCAATATCAGCCGCATATTTCTGCGGGATGAAACCGGCATTTTCGGAACTCATAGGTGTAGCCTTTGCGCTATTGTACAACTATAAGTACGTATAGCATTGCCGCCGCAAATTGCAACTAAAAAGTTATTTTAGCGGAAAAGATCAATTACAGAATGTTTTTTGGCTTTATTTTTTGACGCCATTCACATCATTCCCTGATGTCATGACGGAATTTTCCAATTCTTCAAAGGCGAGATTCAGGTGAAAACTGACTAAATCCAAATGGGCTTCTTCTGCCTCGTAACATAGATGTGCCAAGGCGTTTATCATATCGAATGTTGTGTTTTTTTGGGAAGTATTTTGACAGGGTATTAAATTAGGGTTTGGCATGTTCATTAAAAATTTCTCCAGTATTGCCTTTTCTTGCAATGAGGATGAAAAAGAAACTTTGCGAATATGACATTCCCCAATTGAGCTAAATATTATCCTTGCCTAATATAGTTAACAAAAGGTAAATAAAAAGAATATTGTTAAATTTAAATCGTTATTTGGAGGATGGAGAAACGGGCATCACCATAGGTGCGTTCTTTCATGATATTCAAGAAGTCCGGGAACCGGATTTTATTTTCTACGGCATATTCGGCAATGAGAATAGCCTGCTCCGCTAAATAGCCGTTATTTCTCAAGCCATTGATCGTATCAGACATAATATCAAGACCATAAGGCGGATCCAGAAATAGGATATCATAGGCTGTTTTGGAGGGGGTGAAATTGGGCGCTGACATATTTCTTACGGTTATTTTATCGAGATTTCCCATCAGGCCGGAATTTTTTTTCACCAGTTGCAATGCTTTTCTGTCTTTGTCAAAAAATGTGCAGTGGGCCGCGCCGCGGGATAAGGCTTCAAGTCCCATGGCGCCGGTGCCGGCAAAAACATCCAATATTCTGGCCCCGTCAAGGCCGCCTGAAGTGTGGGTCAGGATGTTGAAAATTGTTTCCCGCATCCGGTCTGTCGTTGGCCGGATATTTTTATCTGTGGGCGTTGCTAATTTTCGCCCCCGATGCATCCCGCCGATTATTCTCATCTATTTACCCCGATTATTCTCATCTCTTCCGAGAGGGTTTTCTGGTTTTAGAAGGGTCATTTTTTTGGGAATCTTTCCGTTTCGGGTCGGTTCTTTTTTTGTTGGTGCGGCGGGCATTGGTCTTGGGTTTTGCCTTTGCCCAGCCGGATTTTGTCTTGTTCTTGCGGGTTTTGGCATCTTCTGTTTGGGCGGATATTTCCATGATGCCTTTATCTTTGAAGAAATCGGCGCAATGAAGCTGCATATCCTTGAGGCTCACCTCTTGAATATCGCCGCGTTTCATTTCGCCCAGCTCAAAAGGGCCGAAGGAGAGGCGGATCAGCCGCGTCACCTGCAAACCGATATATTCCAGCAGCTTGCGGACTTCCCGGTTCTTGCCTTCCTTGATCCCAATGGTGAGCCAGATATTGGACTGTTCCCGATTCTCGTTAATATAAATTTTCACGCCGCGGTATCTGACATCATCAATGGTGACGCCTCTGCGTATTTCATCAACTTTTTCCCGATCGAAATAGCCATGACAACGCACTTTATAAGTCCTGAGCCAGCCCGTGGCGGGCAATTCCAGCCAGCGGCTCAATTCCCCGTCATTGGTCAGGAGCAGCAGGCCCTCGGTATTGAGGTCAAGCCGGCCTACCGACAGCACGCGCGGCATATTGGACGGCAGGGCCTGAAATATCGTTGGCCGTCCTTCGGGGTCATAATAAGTGGTCATGCGTCCGGCAGGCTTATGGTATTTCCAGATTTTGGTGGGCTCTGGCGGCTTGACGATCATGCCGTCCACGGTGATGCCGTCAACGGAGGAGATCAAGGTGGCCGGTGTGGTTATCACAATGTCATCCTGCTTCACCATACCCGCTTCGATCATGCGTTCCACAGCCCGTCGCGAGCCAACACCGGCGCGCGCCAGAAGTTTGGCGATGCGTTCGCCCTTTGGCGGCGCGTTTGTGCGTTCCGCAGTTTCATGGTCCGCAGCATTATTGCCCGCAGCATTATTGCCCGCAGCATTATTGGATGGCTTATCTATATCATCAGTCATTGGCTCTATTCTGATTGTAAATTCATTAAGCTCATGCAATACAAGAAATGATGACATATTCCAACATATATTTAACCAGCAAATATAGTGAACTGGCCCTGAAAGAAGCGACCCTCGCCGCCAAACGGGGCGAGGTTCCCGTTGGGGCTGTCATTGTCCATGGCCCAACAGGTAGAATAATCGCGCTGGGATCAAATAAAGTCATAGAAGATAAAGACCCGTCCGCCCATGCAGAAGTGGTGGCCATTCGTGCGGCCTGCAAAGCCTTGGGGAGCGAGCGATTGATCGATTGTGATCTTTATGTCACGCTGGAGCCCTGCCCCATGTGCGCGCAATTGATTTCCTTTGCCCGTATAAGGCGGCTCTATTTTGCGGCCCATGACGAAAAAGGCGGCGGTGTGGAAAATGGCCCGCGTGTCCTGCATGCAAAAAGCTGCCACCACAGACCGGAAATATACGGCGGTATCGGCGCAAGTGCCGCCGAAAAACTGTTAAAGGATTTTTTTCAATCTAAACGCTGAGGTCAAATGTTAAGGCCAGATGTTAAGGACCAAATGCGTTAAACATTTGCGGATCCGGGTATTTTTCGATACTCTCAATTATATGACTGATATTTTAGCGCAAGGACAGGAATGGCTCGCGGCATTGCTCATCTGGTTTGATGAAAGGCTCTTGTCTTATCAGACGCTGGCGCAGCTTGGCGTAATCTTTTTATTGTGGGTTTTAAGCATAGGGTTGGGGCGTTTGAGCCGATTGCTGCTTCCCCATGGTCTGGATCGGTTTGACTGGTATCAGCGGTTAAAACCACAGCTTAGCCCGTTGTATGATCTGGTCATTTGGCTGTTTTTTATCGTGGCGGCAAAAGCATTGGCAGATCAGCAGCAGGTGGCGGCCTATGCGCTTAATATTGCCATCAGTCTTATCTTGGCCTGGATTGTTATCAGACTGGTGACAGGATTGATCGAAAGCCGCGAGGTTGCGCGGCTGGTGCGCTCTTTTGCCTGGATATTGGCGGCCTTGAATATTGTCGGCTGGCTTAAGCCATTGATTGATTTTCTGGACAGTGTGACCTTCTCACTGGGTCAGGGTCAAGTCAGTATATTGGGTTTTCTTGGCGGCATATTAACATTGGTTTTTCTGGTTTGGCTGGCGCTGGCGGTGACAAAATATCTGGAAAACTGGCTGCGTAAAATTCCCGGTATAAATCCGTCAGCCAGAGTGTTGTTGTCCAAGGTCGCACGTATTCTGCTCATTGCGGCGGCTTTTCTTTTTGCGGTTTCAAGCGTTGGTATTGATCTTACTGTCTTTGCGGTCTTTGGCGGGGCTATTGGTGTCGGGCTTGGTTTTGGCCTGCAAAAGGTGGTATCCAATTTTGTCAGCGGGGTTATCCTTCTGATGGATCGATCCATTAAGCCGGGGGATGTGGTTGAGATTTCAGGGACTTACGGCCGAATAAATAAACTGGCGGGCCGTTATACTTCTGTCATATCCCGGGATGGCCGGGAACATTTGATCCCCAATGAAGATATGGTTACGCAAACGGTGGTCAACTGGACTTTTTCTCATCGTATGGTCCGGCGTCATTTGCCGTTGGGCATTTCCTATAAAAGCGATGTTGATCTGGCCATGGCCTTAATGATCGAAGCTGCCGAAGAAGTCCCGCGCATTCTGGATGATCCGGCCCCGCGCGTTCTTATAAAGGGCTTTGGTGATAATGCCATTGACCTTGAACTGCGGGTGTGGATACGGGATGCCAAAAACGGCGTCTCTAATGTGGCCAGCGAGGTTTATTATAAAATCTGGCAGAAATTCAACAAAAACAATGTTGAGTTCCCCTACCCGCAGCGCGATATTCATATCGTCTCAAGAGAAAAATCAACAAGCACAGCAGAATCCATATCGGACCTGACCCCGGAATAGTCAAAATTTATATATAGGCCGTTGTTTATTTGGATTTCATTTCTGAGATGACATTCTGAATGAATTTTTTCAGGTTGCTCAGGTTATGTGAGGCATCTTCAAAATGATCTTCAAGATGATCTATTTCATCATGCTGTTTGCCTTCTTTTCGAAGTTTCAATTCAAGCTTTAACTGGTTCAAAACATCCTGCGTTTCAGAGATTAATTTTTTTAATTTCTTTTTTGACAGGGAAGAGAATTCTTCTTGTGTCATCATTTTCTCCTTTAAGCGAAAAGTTCGTGTAGAAAGATCAAAACGCCCGGAACGACAAAGAAGATACCCAGCAAATAGAGCAGGGCATATAGTTTCTTCTCAGCGGCAAGGCGGGCCAACCACATAGCGCCGCGAATGGGTATTTTCCGCAGGGTCTTTATGCCATAAATAAAGGCCACAGCGGACGTATTATAAATCAAATGTACGAGGGCAATTTGCAAGGCCAGAATGGCTGTTGGGCCGGAAATGGCCGTTGCTGCCAAAAGCGCCGTGACGGTCGTGCCAATATTGGCCCCCAGGGTGAAGGGATAAATCTGTTTCAGTTTAAAAACACCTGTTCCGGCCAGCGGCACCATCAGGCTTGTGGTGGTGGAAGAGGATTGTACCAATATGGTGACAATCGCCCCGGATGTGATCCCTGAGACAGGGCCACGGCCAATGGAGGCATGCATGATTTTCTTGGCGCGGCCAACCATCAGTTTTTTCAAAAGTTTGCCAATGAAAATGATCGACAGGAATATGATGGCGATACCAAAAAATACCAACAGGATATGAGAGCTTTGCACAGAGATCATTTCGGCAAATTTTTGAAATTCTGCAATGACCGGCTTGGTAATGGGCTTGATAAAATTCAGGCCTTTAACGCTTAAATTCTCACCGCCCACCAAATGCTGGGATAGATATGTCGCCAACTTCTGCAGGGGCTGAAAAAGAATTTCGATGGGCAGAAAGATCGCCACGGCCATAAGGTTAAAGAAATCATGAACCGTTGCGGCGGCAAAGGCCCGGCGAAATTCTTTCTTATGGCGGACATGACCCAGGCTGACGATGGTATTGGTGATTGTGGTGCCGATATTGGCCCCCATAATCATCGGGACGGCCATTTCAACCGGCAATCCCCCTGCGACCATGCCGACAATGATGGAGGTCACTGTTGATGAGGATTGAATCATCGCGGTGGCCATCACACCGACAATAAGTCCCATAAAAGGATTGGTGGCAAAGGAGAAAAGTTCCGCCGCATGGCCTTTGGTGGCGCCTTTAAATCCGCTGCCGATCATGCCAACGGCGGTGATCAACAGATAAATGAGAAAGAAGACAAAAAGCCACTGAAAAATACGGTAAGCAAAATTGTCGGCGGAGGCTGGATTGCCCCCTGAACTCGTCATGTTGGTCATCATAATCCCATTCCAGAATCAACTCGTAAAATTCGCCTGCATAATTCCATCATTGCTGCGCAAATGCAATAAAACTGTTTTTTTATTTGGGGCCTGACAATTCTTCGCGCTTAACGGCGCGCCAGCCAATATCACGGCGGCAGAATCCCTCGGGCCAGTCTATCTGATCCAGAGCCGCATAGGCTTTGTTTTGAGCGATTTTAACGCTTTCCCCCATGGCGGTAATATTCAGGACGCGGCCGCCTACGGCGAAAATCTTGCCCTCTTCGCATTTGGTTCCGGCATGGAAAATATAGGTGTCCTGATTTTGTGCCGCCGGTTCCAGATTTTTTATCTCGGTATGTTTTTCATAAGATTCGGGATAGCCTTTGGCCGCCATGACAACCGACAAGGCGGGCTGGTCATGCCAGCTCATTTCTATTTTATCCACATTACCCTGTCCATTCCCTTGGGCGCAGGCCATGAGCGCGGGCACAATATCTGATTTCATGCGCATCATCAGAACCTGACATTCCGGGTCGCCGAAACGCACGTTATATTCAATAAGTTCCGGGCCTTTGTCGGTGATCATCAGGCCGGCAAAAAATACGCCTTTGAAAGGATGGCCTTCCTGTTTCATGCCGCGCACGGTGGGCAGGATGATTTCATTTATGGTGCGGGCGGTCATTTCATCGGTCATGACGGGGGCAGGACTATAGGCCCCCATGCCGCCTGTATTCAGGCCCGTATCGCCTTCGCCCACGCGTTTATGGTCCTGGGCGGTGGCAAGCGGCAGGATGTTATCACCATCACACAAGGCAAAGAAACTGGCCTCTTCGCCCACCAGAAATTCTTCAACGACAAGCTCGGCACCGGCATCGCCGAACTGGCCGCCCAGAATATCGTCAATGGCGGCGAAAGCCTGCGGTTCATTTTCAGCAATGATCACGCCTTTTCCGGCGGCAAGCCCGTCGGCCTTGATCACAATGGGGGTGCCTTTTTCGCGCACAAAATCTTTGGCCTCAGCCGCATTGCCAAACCGGCCATAAGCGGCGGTCGGGATATTATATTTGGTGCAAATATCCTTGGTAAATCCCTTGGATCCTTCGAGCTGCGCGGCATAGGCACTTGGCCCGAAGGCCGGGATATTCTCTTTCTCCAGATGATCAACCAGCCCTGCCACAAGCGGTGCCTCCGGGCCAATGACCACAAGGCCGATATTTTTGTCGCGGCAGAATTTGACCACGGCGTCATGATCCGTTTCATCCAGGGGGATGCATTCGGCCAAATCCGACATGCCGCCATTGCCGGGTGAGACAAAAATTTTATCCACCAGCGGGCTCATCGATATTTTCCAGACAAGGGCATGTTCCCGCCCGCCGGCGCCGATCACCAGAATATTCATCGTCAAAAATCCTTTATCAAAGCTCTGCACTCTTGTAGCATAGGAAAAAATGGAAACAAGCTGAAAAAACACTTATGACAGACGATCCCCGCGCCCCGCTGCAGCAGGCGAATAAACAGATAAGCAATGCGCCGGAATATAGCGTCACTGAACTCAGCATGGCCCTGAAACGCACGGTGGAGGATACTTACGGCTATGTCCGTCTGCGCGGCGAGATTTCCGGTTTCAAGCGCGCGGCATCCGGTCATATATATCTTGCGCTGAAAGATGAAAAATCCGTATTGGACGGCATAATATGGAAGGGCGTAGCGGCCCGCCTTGGCTTTCAGCCGGAAGACGGCCTCGAAGTCATATGTACGGGCAAGCTGACCACTTATCCCGGGCGATCAAAATATCAGATCGTCATTGAACGCATGGAGCCGGCGGGCGCAGGGGCCTTGATGGCCTTGCTGGAGGAGCGCAGACAAAAACTTGCCGCCGAGGGTTTGTTTGATACAAGCCGCAAGAAAGCCATTCCTTATCTGTCAAAAGTCATTGGTGTCGTGACGTCACCGACGGGGGCGGTGATTCGGGATATATTGCACCGCCTGTCGGATCGTTTTCCGCGCCATGTTATTATCTGGCCGGTCATTGTGCAGGGCGAAGGCGCGGCCTCGAAGATTGCCGAAGCCATAAGCGGTTTTAACGCCCTTGATGGCACAGGAGATATTCCAAGACCGGATCTGTTGATTGTCGCGCGCGGCGGCGGAAGCCTCGAAGACCTCTGGGCTTTTAATGAGGAAGCGGTGGTGCGCGCCGCCGCGATGAGTGATATTCCGCTGATCTCGGCGGTGGGCCATGAGACAGACACCACCTTGATTGATTTTGCCGCTGACCTGCGCGCGCCCACGCCCACGGCGGCGGCGGAACAGGCGGTGCCGGTGCGGGATGATCTGATTTATACCCTGCAGGATTTTGACAGCCGCTTGAATAAATCCATGCGCAGAATGCTGAAGGATAAGGCCCAAAGGCTGGAAGGATTAAGCCGGGGCCTGCCGAAACCATCGGACATGCTTGCGCTTGCCCAACAGCGTTTTGATGACCTGTCCGAAAGATTACCGCGCAGCCTGAGTCTGCTGGCGGAAAAACAACGGATGAGACTTGACGGCATCAGCCGCCTGCTGCGGCCCGATATGATCCGGCGGGATATTGAACGGGCCAGAGACAAACTGGCCCAGCAATCAGATCGCATGACCCGGGCCACCACGCAGAATATAACGCGCTTGCAGCATGATTTTGAGG
>JALSHF010000176.1 GCA_026982375.1 Emcibacter sp.
ATGGCCGATCAGCTTGCGGCATTCCTTTGCGCCATAGGCGACGAGGCCCTGCCCGAGGGTCGTGCCTGACATATCATTAACATGAACCGTATCGCCGCGATCAAATGCCCCCTCAACCCGGACGATACCGGCGGGCAGCAGGCTTCTGCCGGACTTTAACGCATGGGCTGCCCCGTCATCAATAACCAATGTCCCGGAAATATCCAGACTGGCCCCGATCCATTTTTTCTTGGAGGCCAAAGGATTGCCGGACGCATGGAACCATGTCCCTCTGGCCCCGCTCATATATTTCTGAATGGGCGTCAGGCCCGCCCCGTTGGTGATGACCATGTGACAGCCGCTGGCGGCGGCAATTCTGGCGGCGGCAATCTTGGTGACCATGCCGCCGGCCCCAAAGCCGGTGGAGATTGGGCTGCCCGCCATGGCCTCTATTTCCGGAGTGATTTCCTTGACATAGGGGATGAATGTTGCCTCGGGGTGGTGGCTTGGGTCTGCGGTATAAAGCCCGTCAATATCCGACAGCAGGAAAAGGCAGTCCGCCTCGCACATGCTGGCCACACGGGCGGCGAGCCGGTCATTATCGCCGTATCTGACCTCGTCCGTAGCGACCGTATCATTTTCATTGATGACCGGAACCACATTCAGGTTGAGCAGGCGGTTAATGGTATTGCGGGCATTCAGGTAACGGCGCCGTTCCTCTGTATCGCCGCTGGTGAGGAGAATTTGCGCCGTTGAAATATTGCAATCAGCAAAAATAGTACGGTAAGTCGCGGCAAGCTCAATTTGCCCGACCGCAGCAGCGGCTTGATTCTCTTCGAGTTTTTTGCTCATGGGCAGCTTTAGAATTTTCCGACCAAGCCCAATAGCGCCGGATGATACGATGATCACCTGATAGCCCTGGTCGCGTAGAAAAACAACATCGCGGGCAATGGATGTCAACCATTCTGCGCGAATGCGGCCGGTTTCTGCATCAATCAGCAGGGCGGACCCGATTTTTATGATGATACGTTTCCAGTTTTCACTGTGGCGGGTGATAGGCTGGCCGTTGTCAGATGTTTTTGTCATTTTGTGGCTTTAACGATAGAATTATGCGGTTAGATTGGTGACCAACCTCCGTCTTGAATATGTTCCTCATCTGTTTCGAAATCATCTGATTCCGGTCGTTCCCGATCTGATTTTTCGCGCGGTGCATTTTCAGCATTTCTGGCGTTATCAATATTTTTCAACAGCGCCCGCAGCATAAGCGGCACACCATAATGGGTGACCGCAGAAATGGGCACAATCGGCGATTTTGTCACGCTGCCCAGTTCATCACTTAACATTTTGATCAATTCGTCATCAAGCGCATCGCATTTATTAAGCCCGATCACTTCGGGTTTTTCGCATAGCCCGCCGCCGTATGAGTCCAGCTCATGACGGATGGTTTTATAGGCCTTGACCACATCATCGCCGGTTGCGTCAATCATATGCAATATGGTGGCGCAACGTTCAATATGTCCCAAAAATCTGTCACCAAGGCCATGACCCTCATGGGCGCCTTCGATCAGGCCCGGGATATCGGCGACAACAAATTCACGATTGTCCACATATACGACGCCTAATTGCGGCTTAAGGGTTGTGAAGGGGTAATCGGCAATTTTTGGTTTCGCGCGGGATACCGCCGACAGGAAAGTAGATTTTCCCGCATTCGGCAGTCCCACAAGACCCGCATCAGCCATCAGTTTTAATCTGAGCCATATCCACATTTCCTCCGCCGGGCCGCCGGGGGTAGTGCGGCGCGGTGATTGATTGACCGATGACTTGAAGGCCGCGTTTCCGGTGCCGGGGTGCCCGCCTTCGAGCATCATAACCACTTGGCCTTCTTCGGTGAGGTCGGCCAGCATGACGCCGTAATCTTCATCAAAAAGCTGGGTGCCGACAGGGACTTTAAGATAGCTGTCCGCGCCTTTTGCGCCCGTACGGTTTTTGCCCATGCCATGGCCGCCGCGTCCGGCTTTGAAATGTTGACGGTAACGATAATCAATCAGGGTGTTCAGGCCATTAACGGCTTCGATCAATATATGTCCGCCGCGTCCGCCATTGCCGCCGTCAGGCCCGCCATATTCGACGCATTTTTCACGTCGAAAGCTCAGGCAGCCGTCGCCGCCGCCGCCTGATTTTATATATATTTTGCATTGGTCAAGAAATTTCATGCGTATAGTCTATCTGTAAATGTGAAAAAGGGGAATGAAAATCATTCCCCTTTTCGGATATCTTTCGGTCGGATCTCTTTTCGGTATGCGAAATCGCACTGTTACCGATTATCAGGCATCGACACAGACATAGCTGCGTTTTTGTTTGCCTTTATAAAAGCGAACTTTGCCATCGGTCAGGGCAAAAAGGGTATGATCTTTACCGATACCAACATTGTCGGCCGGATAGAATTTTGTGCCGCGTTGACGAACAATGATATTGCCTGAGACAACCGCTTCACCGGCATATTTTTTAACGCCAAGGCGCCGGCCTGCTGAATCGCGGCCGTTGTTGGAACTACCACCAGCTTTTTTATGTGCCATTGTTACTTCTCCTTAGTTTTCTTTGCCGCAGTTTTCTTTGCCGCAGTTTTTTTCGGGGCCGCAGTTTTTTTCGCAGCAGCTGCTTTTTTCGGTGCCGCCTCGGTTTTTGGCGCGACTTTTTTCGCGGCAGGCTTTTTCGGTGCCGCCTCAGATTTAGGCGCAGCTTTTTCTGCTGTCGCTTTTTCTGTCTTTGCAGGGGCTGCTTTTGGGGCCGCTTTTTTTGCAGCCGCTTTGACGGCTTTCGGGCCAATTTCCAGAATACGTAAAACAGTCAATTCCTGACGATGACCATTTTTGCGGCGATAATTCTGCCGACGTTTTTTCTTGAAAATAATGATTTTTGCGGCGCGGGCCTGCTCAATGATTTCAGCGGTGACAACGGTTCCGGAAATGGTTGGTGTGCCCACTTCGACGCCCTTGTCATTGCCGACCATCAAAATATGGTCCAGCGTAATTGTGGCGCCGGCATCGCCGCCCAGTTTTTCTACTTTAATAATATCACCAGCAGCAACCTTATATTGCTTTGCACCGGTTTTGACGACTGCAAACATTTTTGTTTCCTATTATATCTTCTGGTCATAGCCGGCAACTGAAATGGATCAGTATTTTGTGAACCGGGATATGACGAATGTCATCTTTTTAATGGCGGGACTCGTGTCCCACATATGAAAGTGGCCGAAATATAACGCTAACAGGCCGACTGTCAAGGAGTTTTATGAGGTTTTCAGGATAAAATTCTGCCGCCCTCGGCCATCGTTGACAGTCTTTCGGTGTTTTTCAGAAAAACCCTGTGGGCACCGTCCAGTTCAATGAGGCCCAGCCTGTTCAGGCTTGTGAATTGCCGGCTCACTGTTTCTACGGTCAAGCCAAGATAATCCGCGATGTCTGACCGGCCCATGGGAAGATCAACTTCATCTTCGCCTGTCTTTGCCAAAAGCGAAGATTTCTTTCTCATGGCAAGCAGGAAGGAGCAGAGTTTTTCTTTCGCGGTTTTTCGGCCCAATAACAACATTTGCGCATGGGTGGAATTTAATTCAGCCCGGGTCATGTCAAAGACGCGCTCATTAAGATCCGGAAACTCCTGAAACAGGCCAACAATCTTTTTACGCGGGAATCGGCATATGTCGACAGGGGTAATGGCTTCTGCCGTGTAGCTGTGTTGCGCCTTGCAGGACAGGCCAAAAAAATCTCCGGCGAAGAGAAATCCTGTAACCTGCCGCCGGCCATCGGGCAACATTTTAGATATTCTGACGGCGCCGTAACGTATATTAAAAAGATATTCAGCATTATCATCTTCGGTGCAGATGACTT
Source organism: Emcibacter sp. (assembly GCA_026982375.1). Taxonomy (GTDB): domain Bacteria; phylum Pseudomonadota; class Alphaproteobacteria; order Sphingomonadales; family Emcibacteraceae; genus Paremcibacter. The sequence continues at coordinate 3,867 of JALSHF010000176.1, forward strand.
GTTTGGCCTTTTTATGGATGTCACTTGATAATCCGGACAGAATATTCAAACCATCATTATCCATAACATTACATAATGATATATGTTTTGAGGCACAGCCCTCACATGCTTTTTGATTCAGGTATTTATTGGCCCTTCTACGGCCATCCCCTATTTTAGAGCCCGGAATATGAACGGATGCTAAATTCAAACGACTGTCTTTCCAATATTAAAGCAAAATGATCTATTTGGTAAAATATCTAATACCATTGGTTTATACGTTATTTTTTTCAAAATACATAAGAAAATGCGACATTCGTCTTCAATGAAATTAAACAAAATGCGTTGAATAACGGGGGTTTTGTTAAATACTTGACAGGCATCAAATTTGAGATCAGTCTTTGCCTTATGATGAACATATAAGTTGATGCAACCAGGAGGTAGAAAATATGTCTAAAAAACTTAAATATCTTGTTGGGTATGACGGCGGAGAACTTGGCGCGCGCGCCGCAGAGCTTGCCGTTAAAAAACTTAAAGATCGCGGCGGCGGGGTCCTGCTTTTGGCGTATATTATTGACTGGTCGGAATTTGAAGTGATGTCCGTCGAAGAACTGGCCGTGCGCCATAGCCAGCATATGGAGCATTTGGAAAGTGCCGAGAAGGATATTATGGCCCCGGCCCGCGCGAAATTATCAGCCGACGGCATTACCATTAAGACTTACGTTCAGGTGGGCAATGCCGCCGAAATTATCACGGCCCTGGCCGAGGAACATGGGGCAGATCAAATTTTCATCGGCCATCAAAGCAAAGGACTGCTGGCCAAGCTTGGACTGGGCAGTGTGGCTTACAGCATTTTACAAAAGGCCAAGATTCCGGTCACTGTGGTGCCTTAAAGGTCGGCTATTGCCTAAAACCCATATGTTACGGATAGTTTGATGTTTCGGCCGGGCATGGGCAACAGGTCTTTCAGGAAAGACGTATGTTGCCGGCGTTCGGCATTGGTCAGATTCTTTCCCTGAAGCCTTAGGGTCAAATCCTGATCTTCGCCGCGCGGGCGCCAGCTCAGGCCCATGTTAATCTCGGTATAGCCTTCGGTCATAAGTTCTTCTGCGGCTATATTCGTTTGATCACTGACCAGTCTGATATCGCCGCTCACCTCAAGTTTTGCTGTGCTATATGCCAAACCGAAAGTTGCGCTATTGGCCGGAATACGGGGTAGGTTGCCGCCATTGTTGCTAAATTTGGCCCGAATGATATCGCCGGAAATATTGATGGCCAGACGATGCCCGCCAGTGGCGTAGATTTGGGTGGTTGTTTCAAGCTCAGCGCCATAAAAACGGGCGTCTCTCTGGCGAAATTCCAGAATATTCAATCCCCCATTTTGCAGGCCGGTAAAATATTCATAAATAAAGTCATTATACCATGTATGAAAGATATTCAGACGGGCAGAGAACCAGTCTGTCTCCTGCTTGAGGGTCAGTTCGATACTGGTGGCTTTTTCCTCTGTCAGGTCACTATTGCCTTTCTCAAAAGCGCTTGTGGCCAGATGCGGCCCGTTGGAGAAAAGCTCCTGCGCTGTGGGCGCGCGCTCTGTGCGGCTGATGGATAAGCCCATCAGGCTGGTGGCGGTCGGGTGAATGGCCGCCCCGGCAGAAAGGCTTAAACTGTCAAAGTTTCGCTTTTGGTTCAGGGTTTTATTATCCACGGACTGATGATCAAACCGCGCGCCAAACTCGAGGGTGACAGGATCAAGGCTTATTTTTTCGACGGCAAATATGCCCCATTGCAGCGTATGGGTAGGGGGGACAAAGGCTTCATCACCTATGGCCTCAAAATCACGGCTGCGGATTTGAAGGCCCATTGAGCCGTTAATATTGCCGATGCCCTTTTGAATGAATTCGATGCGGCCTTCCCAGCCTTCATTGGTAAAAACAGTACCGATTTCAGTCCCCTCCAATTCGGTGTGCTGGTAATCGGCATAGCCAAAACGCAGACGGGATTCTTCAAAAAACAAGAAAGATTTTTCCAGATTACCCTTGAGGTCAAATCTTTTCTGATCAAGGTCGATGCGGACGGCCTGATCGCCGTGATCATGGCCGGGTACGCCGTAATTGCTGTCATTCACGCCGTAAGAAACCCCGAGCATGGCGCCGTCCTGAACCCAGCTTATGCCAACGCTGCCGCCTTTATTGTCCACGTCTGAATTTTCAACACTGCCGAAAGTCTCTTCTTCATGGCCGTCTTCTTCCTGGGTCACCTCCTGAGCATGAAAAACGCTACTTTCCGCATATCCGGGAATATCAAAGTTACCGGAATTTCTAAAATAACCATCCAGATGAAGGATGAGCGCTTTATCATCGGTGCCGCTGACTTTGGCGGTCAAAGAGGCCGCGCCGGAATAGTCATCGGCAACGCTGCCAAACCCAAGCCGCGCACGGCCGGACAGGGGGTCTGCCGGAATGAAGCTCGGGATACGTTCATCAATGATATTGACCACGCCGCCGACCGCATTGCTGCCATATAATAAGGTGCTGGCCCCGCGCAGGATTTCTATGCGCATTGCGGTCAGGGGGTCGGCGGCGACAGAATGATCCGGTGATGTGCCAGAGGCATCAATGCTGCCAATGCCATTAATTAATATGCGGATTCGCCCGCCGCCAAGGCCGCGAATAATCGGGCGGCTGGCACCGCTGCCAAAGAAACTGGAGGAAATACCCGGGATACCGCTTAAGGTTTCCCCGATGGTGGCTTCCATTCTTTGTTCCAGTTCATCAAGCCCAATCAGGCTGTTGCCCTGTAAAACATCAAGCCGTGCCTTGCTATGGGGTGCAGCTGTTACAAACAGCTCCTCTATTTCATGGTCATGCATGCGGGGTTGATCATCTTGCACATCAGCGAAAGCGGGCGATGAAAGAGCCATGCCGAGAAATAATGTCTGGCCTAAGACTGGAAAGGGGAAGCGTTTCATGTTTTTTGATCCTTAAATATATAATCTAAGGCATAATGTTATAATGTATCAAAAAATACAAGTGCTATTCGGATTTATTTGCTATCAGGCGGTCAATCAGGGCGTGGGCTTTGGCGGAATTCCAATGGGCCGGCCCGGTTAAAATGCCAAATTGCTTTCCGGCTTTGGTGATTAATATGGTGGTCGGATATCCGATTGTTTTCATTTTACGGGCGAGGGTGCCTTTTTCATCATAATAGAGGTCAAGATGCTGAACGCCGATTTCATCAAGGAAGGCGCGCGAGGTTTCCAACCCGCCCCGGTCTACTGAAATGGCGATCACTTTAAAGTCCTCATTGCCGCGCGCCGCTTGCAGGGCGTCAAGTTCCGGCATTTCTTCGCGGCAGGGCACGCACCATGTGGCCCAGAAATTAATGAGCAGATTTTGGCCCTTAAGATCACCAAGTGTCAAGATTTTTCCCGCTTCATCCGTGATCTCGGTAGCGGGCAGGTCTGTCTGGACGCCGTAGATAGTGAACAGGGCCGTGCCATTTTTCAGGCCGCTGTCCAGAGGAAAAAACTCATCTTTCTTTGCATCAAGGTCCGTATCCGCAGGGCCAATGATGTATATTGCGCCCAGCAAGGCCGCGACAAAAGCGACAACCATTATCAAATTTTTATGCATTATATTTTTTCACTGTTTATATTTTTTCATGTTGTAACGGCTATAAGATAAAGTTGAAACAGGAATAACTCAAGAGACGAATGAATTTGATTTTTATCGGATCGTTTTCTTGATCTTCTGGCCGATATATTATAGGGATAAAACTTGCCTAAACTGCTGTATTGTCGTATTCCCCGCCATATTGTTATGATATATTTCAGCTTTGGAGATGAAAAGGCATGACCTCTAAAAAAGATACCTCATCTATTCAGGAAAATACGGGCAAAGATAATATGACCAAAGAAAATATTACGGATAAGGGTCAGGCGAACAGCCTTTGGGGCGGGCGGTTCGGCGCGGGGCCGGCACAAATCATGGAAAAAATCAATGCCTCCATTGACTTTGACAAGATACTCTATGCGCAGGATATCCGAGGCTCCAAAGCCCATTGTCATATGTTGATGACCCAAGGTATTATATCTGCGGCTGACGGCGATAAAATTCTTGCCGGCCTTGATCAGGTGAAGGATGAGATAGAAGACGGTAATTTCACCTATGATGCCAAGCTGGAAGATATTCACATGCATGTGGAATCGCGGCTGACGGAAATTATCGGGGATGCGGCCGGGCGGCTTCATACGGCGCGGTCGCGAAATGATCAGGTGGCGACAGATTTCAAGCTCTGGACGCGGGATGCCATGGATCAGCTGGACGAGGCCTTGAAAGGCCTGCAATTGGCGCTGGTTGCGAAGGCACAGCAGCATGCGGATGTGATTCTGCCGGGGTTCACTCACCTGCAATCGGCCCAGCCGGTGACTTTTGGTCATCATCTGCTGGCCTATTTTGAAATGTTTACGCGGGACAGGGGCAGGTTGCGCGATGCCAGAGAACGGCTCAATGAATGTCCGCTTGGGGCGGCGGCTCTGGCAGGGACATCTTTCCCCATTGACCGGCAGCAGACGTCGGATAGTTTGAATTTTCGGGCGCCGACGGCCAATAGTCTGGACAGCGTATCTGACCGGGATTTCGCGCTGGAGTTTCTTTCCGGCGCGGCCATCAGCGCCATTCATATTTCCCGTTTGGCCGAGGAAATCGTCATCTGGTCTTCCGCCCAGTTTAATTTTATCAGCTTGAGCGATAAATTCACCACTGGCTCTTCCATCATGCCGCAAAAACGTAATCCGGACGCGGCGGAATTATGCCGTGCCAAGGCGGGCCGGATCATCGGGGCACTTAACAGCCTGTTGATTGTGATGAAGGGGCTGCCGCTGGCCTATAGCAAGGATATGCAGGAAGATAAAGAAGCGACCTTTGACGCGGCCAACGCCTTTGCGCTGATTATTGCGGCCATGACCGGTATGATTGAGGATATGACGGTGAATGAGAATGCCATGAAATCATCGACCGAAAACGGCTTTATCACTGCAACCGATCTGGCTGACTGGTTGGTGCGCGTGCTTGATATGCCCTTTCGCAACGCCCATCATGTGACAGGCTCGCTTGTGGCGCTGGCGGAAAAGAAGGGCTGCGACCTTGATGGTTTGACATTGGCCGAAATGCAGGAAGTCGATGCAAACATCACCGAAGATGTTTTTTCTGTCCTTGATGTGGAAAGCTCCGTGGCGAGCCGGACAAGTTTCGGCGGAACCGCGCCGGATCAGGTGCGCCGGCAAGTCAAAGCCGCCAAAGCACGAATTGAATCCAGCGCGTGATTTCAGGAGCCCCGCGACTTAGCGACCAAGGGGGAGCGCAGCCCCTAGCGGCGCTTGAGCGTAATCCAAATAAACGGGAGCCCTCGCGACCTAGCGACCAAGGGGGAGCGCAGCCCCTAGCGGCGCTTGAGCGGAATTCAGAAAGAATAAATACCTCAGTTCTTGGAAGTGAGGCATTAAATAATCCCCAAACAGATTTTTCTGATATGGTATATATGAATCAGATGAGGAGCGCGTAATGCGGAAAATAATCATGGTTTTTTGTGCGGGACTTGTATGTCTTGGGCTGGCCTCTTGCGGCAAGAGGGGGGATTTATTGCCGCCGCCCGGTTACGAAAAACCAGAGAGCAACACTTAAAAAAGTCGAGACTATATTTAATGGATCATTTCGATTACCAACAAGGCGAAATATATGTGGAAGGCGTGCCGGTAACGGCTATTGCAGAGCAGGTCGGCACGCCGTTCTATTGCTATTCAACGGAAACACTGGTTCGGCATTATAATGTCTTTAGTGACGTTTTCAGGGGTCATGACTTTCTGTTATGCTATGCGCTCAAGGCCAACAGCAATCAGGCCATTATCAAAAGCCTGGCAAATCTGGGCTCGGGCGCTGATGTGGTGTCCGAAGGCGAATTGCGCCGGGCGCTCAAGGCCGGAATAGCTGCGGAAAAAATTGTCTATTCGGGTGTTGCAAAAACGCAGGAGGAAATGGCGTTTGCCCTGGAAAAAGGCATATTGCAGTTCAATATAGAGTCAGAGCCGGAATTGCACCAACTGAGCCGCGTTGCAGATGGCATGGGAAAAGTCGCGGCCATTGCCTTTCGGATTAATCCGGATGTGGATGCCAGAACCCATGCCAAAATTTCCACCGGAAAATCGGAGAATAAATTTGGCATTCCCTGGACCAGTGCCCGCGCAATATATGCCAAAGCCGCAGCCTTGCCGGGCATTCGGGTGCAGGGCGTGGACCTTCATATTGGCTCACAATTAACGGATCTTGCGCCTTTTGAAGAGGCCTTTGGGCGCATTGTTACGCTGATTGAGGAATTGCGGGCCGATGGCCATGAAATCTCTGTGCTTGATCTGGGCGGCGGGCTTGGAATTCCCTATGACCAAGCCGCTGAAAAGCCGCCGTTGCCGCTGGAATATGGGGAAATGGTTAAAAGGATTGTCGGACATCTGGGCTGCAAGATTATCATCGAACCGGGCCGGCTTTTGGTGGGAAATGCCGGTATATTGGTGTCGAAGGTTATATTTTTAAAATATGGTGAAAAACGTAAATTCCTGATCATTGACGCGGCCATGAATGATTTGATAAGACCAAGCATGTATGAGGCCTATCACGAGATTGTTGCGGTGAAAGACACCGGCGGGCCATTGTCAGCCTATGATGTGGTGGGGCCGGTTTGTGAAACAGGCGATACCTTTGCCGTCCGGCGCGATTTGCCGGGCCTTGAAACCGGTGATTTGGTGGCGATCCGGTCTGCGGGGGCTTATGGCGCGGTGATGTCATCGACTTATAACACCCGCCGCCTTATCCCGGAAATATTGGTTAAGGGCACGGAATATGCCATCGTTCGCCCGCGACCAAGTTATGATGATATCATAGGGCTGGATAAAATGCCAAAATGGTTAGATTAAGCAACAACACGGTTATATTAACAGGCTTGCTTCAGGCGGCCGCGCTGTATCTTGCGTATCTTGCGCTATCGCTGGCGGATCTATGGGGTTATGCCCCGCCTTTGGTGCAGGCAGTTGTTTATGGCATATTATTTCTCTTGATGATGATCTGTATTATGCGCGGCCTTATGGGGAAAGTCATCTGGCCCTTGCGGGCGAGCCTGAGGGCTGTTGTCCTGTCCATCTTTCTGTTTTCTGTTGCCGCGATTCTCGCGGGGCCGGACGCCAGAAGACTGATCGAAACAGCCGTCAAACCAAGAGCTGTTTTTTCTTACCCTGTTCCCGAGATCACCATGATTGTGAGCCCGCCGGCCTATAGCGGGCGTGAGGAATTCACGGAAATATTGAGCCTTGATGGAGCAACGGGCGGGCTGACCCCCATTCCAGAAGGCAGCGAGATTATGGTTCGGATGCAGAATATATCCCATGCGCCGACCTTGCTGACCGGTGATCAGTCTGTGCTTTTCTTAAGCGGAGAAGCGGGCTTAAGCGGAGAAGCGGGCGGCTTTGTCGCAAAATTCACTGTGCGGGATGAAATAAACTGGGCAATCAGGGAAGGCAGTAGAAAAATCGGGGAATGGCCGCTGTTAATCCTGGCGGATGACCCCCCCGTCATCGAAAGGGCGGATTTTCGTCCTATGATGAGTGATGACGGCCTGTTTGGTCTGTCTCTGCACCTCAAGGATGATTATGGCCTTGCGGCGGTATATGTGGATATTGTCGCTTCTGAGGGGGCGGCGAAACATAATATGCAAAATAATATATTGGATCGCATTACGCTTCCTATCGCGGATTTAAAAGAATATGACGCAGAGACATATGTCAATTTTTCATCTTCTGATCTTGCAAGCAAGAAGGTTGATATGGTGATCGAGGCCGTGGATCAGGCGGGCCAAAGCCGGAAAAAAATCATATCCGGCATATCCTTGCCAGAAAAGAAATTCGGCAATCCGTATGCCAGAAAAATCGTTGAAATCCGAGAGCAGCTTTTAACCCTGCCGGATCAACGGAAAAAGTTGGCGCGAAAGCTCATGGCTCTGGGACTTGTGCCGGATGACGGACAGACGCCGCCGGTATTTTACATGGCCCTCAGGTCAGCTTACTGGCGGTTGACCAAGCCAAAGGATGACGGTGATATCATCAGCGCAAGAGATATTCTGTGGGATATTGCCCTGATGCTGGAAGATGGCGATGCGGGCCAGTTCAACCGCGCCATATTGGATGATTTTGCGGCCTTGAAGCTGGCGATTCTGCAGAAGAAGACAGACGATGACATCAGGCAACAGTTGCAGGATATCGATAAAGCCATCATTTTATTTCAGCGGCATCAGAAATCCTCTATGCGGGCGGCCCCTGATATGGGGCGACATGAAGATAACTATGATATTAAAGAATTGCGCCGTATCTATGGAAAAATTCTGTCTCATATGCATTATAAGAAATTTGAGCAGGCCATTGAACTGGTTACCTTCCTTGAACATGGGTTTATTTATCAGGGCCGCGACATGCTGTCAGCACAAAGTTATGGGCGGTTTCAGGTGATCAGCACCGCCCGTGATACGATCAATAGTCTGGAAGACACTCAGCGCCGGATTCTATCCTATGCTTATAAGCAATCCATCACTCTGGAAATTGCGACATTGGACATTACGGGGGGGCGCGGCATCTCGCAGCAGACAGGTCAGATAATGCCGTCACATAAAAATATCAAGGACTGGATAGCCCTTCAGAATAAATTGGCTGAGACGGTAAATGACTTGGGAATACGCCTGCAAAGAGCCGGCATTGAGGCGGCCCATTTAACTGTGGCGACAGGTGATTTGATGCGTGATGCAATCCGCAGTATGGAAGCCGGTAACATGGCCGAGACGGCAGAAAATCAGACGGAAATATTAATGCTTTTAAATCGTCTGAAGAAACTGCTGGATCGGGATATGCAGTTCAGTCCGGAGAAACTGCCGCGCAATTAGAGCGCCGCGCAATTAGAGCAATGTCACATTAATGAAGGCTTTTCTGATTTTTCTGGCTTTTCTGACTTTTTAAAATTGTATCCACAGTCTTGCATAGCTCATCCAGAGAGAAGGGCTTGCTGATCACATCATGGATTAAGCATTCCAGGTTGTGGGCGCGTTGAATTTCGTGAGAATATCCTGTCATCATCAAAATAGGCATTTTGGGATGTTCAGCGGATGCCTTCAGGGCCAGCGCAATACCATCCATGACAGGCATAACAATATCGGTGAGCAGAAGATCAAAAGCATCTTCAGCCAGAGCTTCGACCGCCGCGCCGCCGTCTTCGACGCCAACGATGCTATGACCATGGCGCTCCAGCGCCCGACTGACAAACAATCGAACGGCCATTTCATCTTCTGCGATTAGAATATGCGCCATAATTTCTTCACTCCGTAAAATTTATAGAGTAAGCTTACCTTATAATCATTTACATTATCTTTACGGCCTTATTATGGCAGAATATTATTTGCGGGCAAAAGTGACGCTGATGCTGGTGGCGGCATCGGGTGGATTGGCCAGCGAAGTGGCAAAAGGCACAATCTCGCCTTTTGAAATGGTGGCGGCGGATGATTTAAAGGTCCATTCCCGAATAACCTTGCCCTGATCGCCTTTTAAGGAAATCCTGAGCAGGGGCAGCGGAATGGTTTTGTCTGTCCGGTTTTCTATATTACCTTCAACCGTCAAGGTTGTCACTTTACCGGTTCGGACTTTATTCAGGACAGTATTGGTTATTTTGAATAATTCTTCGGGCGGAATTTCCGCATCAGATTCCGGCTTGTTTTGGGCTTCATGCACAATTTCCATACCAAGCGCCCGGTATAGTTTCTGGGATGGCGGCCAGACGTCAGCTATGGTGCTTTGGAAAATCAGGAAGCTGCTGATAATAATCGCAACGAACGCCGCAAGTCCGTACCATCCCCATAAAATACCGCCGTGGTTATGATTTTGCAAAGCCGGCAGGTTGGATCCTTTTGGCATGGGGCGCGGACGTTTTTTGCGCCGGGCGCGTTTTACGGCGAAATCATCTTCGTCGGCATCCTGCGCGGTTCCCTTGGCGGGCGACGGGCTTTCCTCTGCGGGGCTTACGGGGCCCTCTGCTTCTGTCCCGTCAACTACCGGCGTGTCAACTTCTGGCGGCCCTTCTTTCCAGCTATGTTTGCATTTGGCGCATCTGACGACCCGGCCAGCCGGCATAAGGGCCTTGGGGTCAACAACGTATCTTGCGGCGCATTCGGGGCAGGTCAGGATCATATGAAGCTTGTGTTTATTGTTATATCATGGGTTTAGTGCTGCGGCAGAGTATAATCAGACGAAATGATTTACGCAAGAGTCCTTAAGTTATGTAAAATGACAGAATAACATTATATTTTGAGTTTACGGCATACAAGTGAAACGCTATGGTTAATTAAACGCCAGATAATGGAATAGTAAATTTGATGATAGCAGCAAGAGGCATAGTGAGTGATCCATTTTGATAATATCGGGATGAGATATGGCATGGGGTCGGAAGTGTTGAAGGATATTGCCTTTAACCTCAAGCCGGGATCATTGCATTTCTTGACCGGCCCCAGCGGCGCGGGCAAAACAAGTCTTCTGAAACTGATGTATCTTGCCCAGCGTCCATCGCGGGGAAAGATAACCATGTTTAATGAGGATGTAACGGCCGCAAAGCGTGAGGATTTACCAAAATTGCGCCGCAGAATTGGTGTCGTGTTTCAGGATTTCAGGTTGCTGGATCATCTGACCGCTGTTGAAAATGTCGCTTTGCCCTTGCGTATATCCGGGGGGAAAGGGGCTGAAATTGAAGAGCATGTGGAAGAGCTTCTAACATGGGTTGGCTTGAAAGGCCGGATGAAGTCGCGGCCTCCGACCCTGTCTGGCGGGGAAAAACAGCGGGTTGCCATTGCCCGCGCTGTCATCAAACGGCCGGATATTTTGCTCGCTGATGAACCAACGGGGAATGTGGATCCGGCCATTGCAAAAAGAATAATGCATCTGTTTGTTGAATTAAACAAATTGGGTACCACGACGGTTATTGCCACCCATGATATGAGCTTGGTGGAAGAGATTGGCGCTGATCGCCTGCATCTTCAGGAAGGCCGGTTACATATGATCAGAGCCGGCGAAAATACCCCGAAGCTGAAGGAAGAAAAATTTGATTCCCTGGCGTTTGATTCCGGTAAATTGGACCAAAAGGAATTTGGCCCTAAAGTAATTTCCGGGGATGATATGTCATGACCAAGGCCATTCATTTCCTGCCCGATGAAAAAAATCACGAAGCCACCCGCCTTTTGCCCTATGTCATGGCTGTTATGGTTTATTTGAGTGCTTTGGCGCTCATGGGCAGCATGATGCTGCATAAGGGATTTGGTGATTGGACGGAAAGCTTGAGCAATCGGCTCACCGTGCAAGTCACGACGGCAGATCAGGAAACGCGAGAAACAGAAGTGCGCAAGGTGATGCAGCTTTTGCGCAATACGCCCGGTATAGAACATGTACGCAAGCTTAATGAGGTTGAAATCGAACAGCTGCTGGAGCCCTGGCTCGGGGCGGGCAATGTGACAAGTGATCTGCCCGTGCCGGATATCCTTGATGTTACGGTCAGCCGCGCTGTGGACATAAATCTGGATGCTTTGAACGCTCAAATATCTAAAATATCAGGCAATATTCATCTGGATGATCATCAGCAATGGCTGGGGCGTTTTTTGCGGTTGATGGATATGGTGGAATATACGGCGCTTGGTATTTTACTATTGGTGGTGATGGCGACCATCTGTATGGTTATTTTTGGCACCAAAGCCGGTATGGCGGAAAATCGTGAAACCATTGCCATCATGCATCATTTGGGCGCGCAGGATAGCATGGTTGCCCGGGCTTACCAGAATCGTTTCATGATCTATGGTTTGAAAGGCGGCGTCATTGGCCTCCTTTTGGCTTTCGTGACCTTGATATCCCTGATATATTTATCACGTGATTTGGCTTCGGGGTTGGTTAAAGTCCCGGAATTGCCGACAGTCGAAGTCGGGATATTGTTGGTGGTGCCAATCATTGCGGCCGCGATCTCGATGCTTACGGCGCGCATTACCGTCATGCGGGATTTGAGACGAATGGTTTAAAGCCTGTCGCGAAGAAAGAATCATATGAAATATATATTTTATCTGATATTGGGTTTATCGCTTATTTGGGTGGGGGGGTTATTTTACTTTATCTATGACTTGTCTCAGGCCCAGCCGCCCACAGATGAGAAAACCGATGGGATCGTGGCTCTTACCGGAGGCAATAGCCGCCTTCAGGAAGCGGTTGACCTGCTGGAACAGGGGCTGGCCGGAAAATTATTCATATCAGGGGTGAATGCAGATGTGACCGACGAAGAATTGCATGCTGTCCTTGGCAGCCCTCAAAATCTGATAGATTGCTGTATTGAAAGCGGAAGCATGGCACAGAATACGGTTGGTAATGCACAGGAAATAGCCCTATGGGTGGACAGAAGTCATATGTCGTCCATAAGGGTTGTCACCTCTCTTGAACATATGCCACGCGCCTTGATCGAAATGCGCAGATTCATGCCAAATACAAAAATGATCGCGCATCCCGTTGGCCAATGGCGCCCCGAAAATATTCGCCTGATGTCATTGGCCCGTGAGTATAGTAAATTTCTGGTAAGCTCATTCCGAAATAGCCTACTTGATTTGGGGTCAAATGAGTCCCATATGGAAAACGCGGCGGGTGAAGAAAATAAATAAAAGGGTCAAGGAATAGTGTTAAGTTTGCGGTCTTCTGTTTTCAGGGCATTTTTTTATGGGTGGACGGGGTTTTGTTGCCTGCTATGGGCGCCTATGCTCTATATTCCGGCTGTGCCGAGATCCTGGCATGCGGCCTTCCAGACCGGGTGGTCTCATAGCGTATGTTTTTGGCTGCGGCTGATCCAGAATTTGACGATGGAGGTGCGGGGGGGCGAGTTTATCTCCAGAACGCCGGTGATCTATGCCATGAAACATCAATCGATGCTGGATACGTTCGTTATGCATTCAATCATTGATGACCCGTCGTTCATCATGAAAGAAGAGATTTTGAATGTGCCGCTTTATGGCCGGGTTTGCCGCAAAGTGGGGAATATTATCATTGATCGCGACATGGGTATGAAATCCATGAAGAAAATGCTGACGCTGTCTCGTATCGAAACAGATAATGGCCGATCTGTGATCATATTTCCCGAAGGATCACGGGCAGAACCCGGCGCGAAGCATCCTTATATGTCGGGCATTTTTGGTATTTATAAATATCTTAAAATTCCGGTGGTGCCCATTGCGGTCAATACCGGGGTTTATTGGCCCAGAAAAGGCTCAATGAAATCCGGGAAATTTGTCATTGAATTCCTGCCGCCTATTGAAGCTGGACTTCAGAAGGAAGTCTTTATGGACAGACTTGAAAATGTTATTGAAACAGCCAGTCAGAAATTACTGGAGGCTGATTAGGCGAACTTCGGCATAGACCCCGTCTCCCGCGCACTCTATATTGTCAAAGAGTGAATCATTACCGTTAATTCTCTGGACAATAATATGCGTTTGAAACTTTTGGCCTCTGCCGTTCTTCTTCTGATCTTGGGCTATGTTTTTTTCTGGCATTATATGGCGGGGGAAATCGAAGAGAAATTCGGCATTTGGGTCAGTCAGCAAAAATCAAAAGGCGTGAGTATAAAATATAAGGATCTTGAGATTTCAGGTTTTCCTTACCGGATGGAGCTATCGTTAAATGACTTGAGGGTTGTCAAAACAGCTCAGGACAAAGCCCCGATATCCATATTATCCCCTCATGTCATGTTGGTGGCATTCCCGTGGAATATTAATCACGGGGTTATTTTCAGTGACGGGGCGACCGTATATATTGGCGGCAGCAGAAACCCGAGCCTGGCCTTGAATATTGGGAAAACCCGTGCTTCGGCGAAAATTGATATCTTGAACCGGAAATTCCAAAGGGCTTCTTTTGTTATGGCGGATGTATCATGGGGGGCAGGGGAATCAGCAAAACGATCGGCTGCCGAGGAGGTGAAGCTCCATATCATGCAGCCCGAAGCCCCTGATGCTTCTGTGCCATTCAATGATATGGAACTTCCCGTTCTGATGAAGATTTATCTGGAGGCCACAGATGTGGTGGTTCAGGAAATCCCCGTGGGTATTTTTGGCAAAAAGGCGGATCAGGTTAAAATTGACCTTCAGTTTCATGGCGAGGAAATTCCGGATTTTTCCAAGGAAAGCCTTAGTGTATGGCGGGATACCGGTGGCACGGTCGATGTGAAAAATATTTCTGTCTTATCGGGAGAGATGGACCTTATTCTTGATGGGGAAGCCACATTGGATCAGGATTTGAAGCCCCTCGGTGCGTTTGCTGCCAAAATTCATGGCATTGATCATATCGTGACTATTCTTTCCGGTCATTCGGCCTTTCAGCAGGAACCGGGGGCCATGATATTGCAAGAATTACGCCGGATGAGCAAACAAGATGGCGCGAGCGCCGGAGCGGATCAAAGGAAAGATACCCTCGATTTAGCCATCAGCTTGCAGGGGGGACTATTGTTTTTAGGCCCGATTCCGGTTTATGAACTGGGTCCTGTGATAGATTGAAAATCTATTGGTCATCTTTATGACGGCCAAAGTCAGCGATATCCTGTTCTTGCCCGGCATCAATGATTTCTTTGCGAATGCGGCGGGTACGGTCAAATAATTTAAATAATTTATCGCCTTCATCATAACGGATGGCGCGCTGTAATGCGGTCAAATCTTCGCTGAAACGCCCCAGCATTTCCAGAACCGCCTCTTTATTATGCAGGAAAACATCGCGCCACATGGTGGGGTCTGACGCGGCGATACGGGTAAAATCCCTAAAACCGCCAGCGGAATATTTGATAACTTCTGACTTGGTGACTTCTTCGAGGTGACGGGCCGTGCCAACGATATTATACGCGATCAAATGGGGCAGGTGACTGGTAATGGCCAGCACCATATCATGATGATCCGGAGTCATAAGCTCAACCTTGCTGCCCAATGCCTGCCAGAATTTCTCGAGCTTATCCACCATGTCATCAGGGGTGTTTTCAAGGGGGGTAACGATGCACCAACGCCCTTCAAACAGGGCGGCAAAGCCCGCATCAGGCCCGGATTGTTCGGTTCCCGCCACGGGGTGCCCGGGGATAAGATGACAATCCGCCCTCATGAGCGGAGATAGGGCCTTTACCACGCTGCCTTTCACGGAACCAACATCGGTCAGGATGGCCCCGCTTTGCATTTCGGGGCAGATGATCTTGCCCAGATCACCATAAGTGCCAACAGGCGTCGCTAATATGACAAGGTCACTGCCCCGGGCAGCTTCTTGCGGATCGGCGGTGATATGGTCGGCCAGTTTTAAGTCGCGGGATATCTGGCAATGTTCTTCGTTATTGTCACAGGCGACAAGTCGGCCCGTAACGCCTGTTTTCTTAACGGCCCGCGCAATAGAGGAGCCAATCAGGCCCATACCGATAATGGTAATTTGAGAGAATAAGGCCATGTTTAATGCTCCAAAAATTCTTTAAGCAGCTGGATCACAGCGCGGTTTTGCGACTCAGTCCCTATGGTCAGCCGCAGGCAGTGACGCAATTTTTGACCCGGCAACCAACGCAGAATATACCCGCGCTTCAGGAGATATTCATTGGCTTTCTCTGCTGTTTTCCCAGCTTCTTCAGGGAATTCTATCAGAATGAAATTGGTCACGCTCGGTATGGGCTTAAGGCCCATTGCGATCAGCTCGTCCCTTAAAATGCCAAGCCACTTTGTGTTATGGGCGCGGGCCTTATGTTCAAACCCGGCATCCGCCAAGGCGGCGATTCCGGCGACTTGCGTTGGTGACGGCACATTGAACGGGTCACGAATGCGGTCTAATACCGACGCAACCTCCGGGCAGGCATAACCCCAGCCAAGCCTGAGGGCGGCCAAGCCGTATAATTTTGAAAAAGTGCGGGTCATTAAAATATTTCTGGATTTTCGAACCAGTTCAATGCCGGCCTGATAATCATCTTTTTCGACGAATTCAGCATAGGCACTATCCAGAATCAGCAGAATATTATCCGGGATATTTTTCCAGAGCCGTTCAACCTCTTTTGCTGTAATATAGGTGCCAGTCGGGTTATTGGGGTTGGCCAGAAATATGATGCGGGTGCGATCCGTAACGGCGGCCAGAATATTATCCACATTGGCGGTATAATTGGTATCATCAACTTCGATGGGCCGCCCGCCAAAGCTTGCGGCGGCGATGGGATACATCATGAAACTATGTTTGGGAAAGATGACCTCATCCCCCGGGGCAATATACGCCCGGCAGGCAAGTTTCAGGATTTCGTCCGAGCCGATACCGCAAATGATCTGGCCCGCTTCGATGGTATATTTTTCCGCCAGCGCCGCGCGCAGATCATGGTAGGAGGCATCCGGGTAACGATGTAATTTTTCCGCCTCTTCAAGGTAAGCTGAGATGGCCTTTGGGCTTGCGCCCAGCGCGCTTTCATTGGACGATAATTTTACTGTGGTTTCCGCGCCTTCTGCATGGGATTTCCCCCCCACATAGACGTCAAGCTGCTTTATCCACGGACGTGGTTCCGGTCCAGTCATCGGGTTTCCTGATATTATTTTGTTATGGCCTGTCATTATATTATGGCACGTCAATTGGATTATATTCATCTGGCGCAAAATTCAACTGTTCTTTTGCCAGATAATGATTATGTTGTTTTTTATGACGAAGGATACAATAGATAAAATTGACGCTGATGGCTATGCCGAAGTGGTGACGCTCGGGCAGAACCGTCCGCTCCTGCTTGATTCCGGGGAACAGATCACGTCATTTGACATGGCTTATAAGTCCTGGGGAAAATTAAACAGCGACAAAAGCAATGTGGTTCTTATTTGCCATGCCTTAACGGGTGATCAATATGTCAGAGGCCTTAATCCGATCACAGGCAAGCGGGGCTGGTGGGAAAATATGGTTGGTTCCGGCAAGCCTGTTGATACGGACGCTTATTATGTGATTTGCATCAACGCGCTTGGGTCTTGCGCCGGCACGACGGGCCCTGCATCGATAAATTCAATCACGGGAAAAACATATGGCATAGATTTTCCGGTGATTACCATAGGCGACATGGTGCGGGCGCAGGCCATGCTTCTGGATCATTTAGAAATTGACCAGCTTTTCTCGATCATCGGCGGCTCCATGGGCGGCATGCAGGCTTTGCAATGGGCCGTGGATTATCCGGATAGGGCGAAAACAGTTATTTCCATTGCCGCAACATGGCGTCACTCGGCCCAGAATATCGCCTTTCACGAAGTGGGGCGTCAGGCGATCATGGCCGATCCCAACTGGGCTTCCGGCCGTTATCTTGACCATGATCAAAGGCCGCAGTCCGGCCTTGCGGTGGCCCGTATGGCAGCCCATATAACCTATATGTCTGAAACCGGCCTGACCAATCGTTTTGGCCGCGCACTTCAGGACCGGGACAAGCTGGCGTTTGGTTTTGATGCGGATTTTCAGATTGAAAGTTACCTGCGTCATCAGGGTTTGTCTTTTGTCGACAGATTTGATGCCAATAGTTATCTGTATATCACCCGCGCCATGGATTATTATGATCTGGCTGCGGGACATGACGGCATTCTGGCGGAGGCCTTTCGCGGCACGAAAACCAGATTCTGCATTTTGTCATTCACGTCTGACTGGCTTTATCCGACATCGGAAAGCCGTCATATCTCGCGGGCGCTTAATGCGGTCGGCGCAAGGGTTAGTTTTGCCGATATAGAAATGAGCAAGGGCCATGATAGTTTTCTGCTTGATTGCCCGGAGATGTTCAATATCGTGCGGGGCTTTCTTAAATCGGAAATGACAGCCACCGGGGTATCAATATCCGGGGTATCAATATAATGACAGAACAAGAATCAAGGGCATCAGATATTCGGGTCGATCTTCTGGAAATTGCGCGGCTTATTGAACCCGGCGCGACGGTGCTTGATGTGGGCTGCGGGGACGGCAGCCTTCTGGATTATCTTGTGCGGCAGAAACAGGTTGATGGCCGGGGTATTGAGCTGAGTTCCGAAGGGGTCAATCAATCTATTGCCAAGGGACTTTCCGTTATTCAGGGCAATGCGGAAGAAGATATAACTTTTTTTCCGGACGATTGTTTTGATTATGTGATTTTAAGCCAGACTTTGCAGGCCATGAGAAGGCCCGATAAAATGCTTGAACAATTGCTGCGTGTCGGGCGTAAGGCAATCGTGTCTTTCCCAAATTTTGCTCATTGGAAAGTGCGGGTAAGTCTTGGG
This sequence comes from Emcibacter sp., assembly GCA_026982375.1. Lineage (GTDB taxonomy): Bacteria > Pseudomonadota > Alphaproteobacteria > Sphingomonadales > Emcibacteraceae > Paremcibacter. Next base: position 22,194 of record JALSHF010000176.1, read on the forward strand.
CTGCGCGGCAGCATGCCGGTGAATAATACTTTGGAACATCCGTGGTATTCGACGCCAAATATTCATTTTTGCACCATTCGGGATTTTGTAAATCTGTGCGGACAGCAGAATATTCATCTGGAACAATCCATGGCGATTAATGCCAGAGGATACCGGATGCCGTTTCATAACTTGTTTCTGGCAAACTTCCTGGCAACCCAAGGCATGTATGTCATCACCAGAAAATAAAGGAGAATCTTATGACAAAAAAAGATAATGAAAGCCCAAAAAAGGCAAACCATGAGGCAGAAAGACAGGAAAAAATTTTTCCGGCTTTATACAATCAGATCGTACCATTATTGAAAACGGTGCATAAAGATTTGAAATTGCGAAATGATCAAAAATTCGGGTTTGCCGCAAATATAAATGCGGTACCGATTACCATGCAAGAACTGCCGATGGCGGCGAAATTCTTTCCGATTGTTTTTGCCGCGGATGAGCCAAATGTTATGTTGGCGGTGCTGGGCATTCGAAATGGGCAAAATCTCTTTGTAGATGAAAATGGTGATTGGCAGGAAAATAGTTACATTCCGAGTTACATCAGGCGCTATCCTTTCTATATTGCCAAGCCGGATGAGAAATCTGAACCGATTATTTGTATTGATGACACATCACCACTCTTGTCCCCGGATGGCAAGATCGCGCTTTTTAAAGGTGAAACCCCCACGGATGAATTGAACCACATTATGGATTTTACGCGTAGTTATGAACAACAAATAGCGTGGACGAGTGAGTTCAGTCAGGCCCTGACTGAAAAAGATATATTGGAAGGTCAGCGCGTATCTTTCAAGACGGGCGAGGAAGTGAAAGCCAATGTGGATGGCTTTAAAACCATTAGCCGGCCAAAATTTGATGATCTGGACGGGGCGACATTGAAAGAATGGCTCGGCAAGAACTGGCTTGATGCCAGCATTTTACATCTGGCGTCAGGGAGCAATTTTGATACATTATGGCGCATGGATCAGAAACGGAATGGCTAGCGTATCCTCAAAAATCATAGAGCAGGCCGGCGCGGGCCACCGTATCTGTTTTTCGTCGTCCGAGCGGGGCATCCTGATCATACAAGATGTCATATGAAAATTTGCTGCTTAATGCACCATTGATTTTCACCTTAAGGGCCGTTTTGCTCTCAATGATATTTTTATTGCCAAAAAAGAGAACAGTGGTATTGGTAAGGTTGCTGCGGTCATTGATTGTCCAGTCGAAAATACTGCTGGCGAAGACATTGAAACTGCTGTTATAGCCATCGCCGGGCAGGTCCCTGGTAAATAGAAGGCTTGGGCCGCCTTCAACTTTCCAGCTATAGCTGTCATTGTCAATCACCGGATAACCAATACCGAGGGAGGTTGTAATCCGCTCCCTGAATGTGCCGAATTGATCATTTTCATAACCGGCAAAGCTGACGAGATAGAGTTGTTCAGATAAATCATAATCCAGTTTGTAAGACAGCCCCCAACGCTGCTTGTCTTTGGTGCCGGAATTTTTGTTCAAGTCGAAAAAGCTATCGATTGTATGATGAAGCTGTTCTGTCTCACGTTTTAATGTTCCGCCCAGCCCTAATGATTCTTGGCTTGTATTGCCGGATGAACGCAGAAAATTAAGTTCTACCTCACCTTTCCAGCCGCGAAAATTGAAGAAACCGGGGTCTTCCTCGATAATTACCGCGCTGACGGCGGGTTTTTCCTCAACCACATCCAGGACTTCTTTGGCGGTGATTTGCGGGCCGGGTTCAACTTCGGCTTTTGCAACAACAGTTGCCGGTTCTGTCATATTTTGTTTCAGGCTCAAAACAAGCTTCCGAATATCTTTTTCAGCTCCCGGATTGGCGGCAATGGCAAGTTCCGCCACCATATCAAGATTTTTACCACCGTCTTTTCCCGATGCGACGATAAGTAAATTCATAATATCCGGTGATACCCGGTCAGCGGCATGGGGTGAGGCGAATGTTATCCCGGCGAATATAATCGCCGTCAGGGTTGTTTTAAAAGCGAAAGACATGGAATAGGCTCTTTAATTATGGTGTCTGGTTGAAACTCAGGCGAAAAATAATCGGAACACTGCTGCTGATCGACGGCAGATTTGCCAGTTTTTTTAACCTCTCCAAACCGGGAAGTAAATTAAATTCTCCCGCATCAAGGAAAATAATTTCACCGGGGATTACCACGGCGGTCTTGTCACTTAACCGCAAGACCACAAGCTGGGCATCAAATGTTTGCTGAAAGCCGTGAAGATCAAGATCAAAGCTTGTTTCAACGGATTTTTGTCCGCCGATTTCGAGCTTTTCAAATTGCGCCATATCAATTTTGCCGCGTAATTCAGCCAGAGGAAAATTCTTTGTTTCAAAGAAAAATTCTTTCATTCGGGCATTGCGAATATCAACCCATGTTTCCACACTGGTCAGATCAATGAGCAGGGTGATATCCCCCTCTGCCGTGATCCGGCCCTCCAGCCGGTAAAAGCCGTTGCTTTCACCAATAGAGTTTTTCTTGATCGACCCAAAAGACAGGCTGGAATTTTCCATATCCAGTATCCAGTCTGCTTTGGCCGTATTTATAGCCAGCCCCATGATCAAAAGCATGGCTGGAAGAAAGCAGGCAACAGTGGTTATTATTTTTTTAACGGTCATTATTTTTTCCCTGAGTAATTTCTGAAATAAAAAGATAACAGAAGAAAACACAGAGATAAACCAATATGAAACACAGGAGAGATAAAGGTCGGGATGGTTCGTTATGCCAAGGGATATTGCAGGGGATATTATAGGTTACCATCGTGTTTTTCTCATAATACTGTCGGAATATTTTACACATTGTCAGAATATTTTACAATAATAAGAGAATGTGAACTGGGCAAATAGGGCAATATTTTATTAACCCATTGTAATATAAGAAAAAAATTATATTGGTGCGTAATTTGCATGGAAATTATCTGATTAGCCAGTAGTAAACCAGAAAAATAGTTAATAAATAGTTAATAAGGAGATTAAAATGTATAATTACGTTCGGCATGCTTTGGTGGCATGCTTTTTTATATTTTCAACCCAGGCGGCCTCTGCCGCTATTATTCAGGCGGATTTTGGCGAAGAGCTGGATCTTGAGGCGTTTAGCCAATCAGCCGGCCCTCGCGTTTTTTTTGCCGATGATCGGGTTATTGGCGCAGGTTCAGAGCTGACCATTGCCGATGAAACAGCCAATCCAAGTGGCTGGGACGGCTATCTGGATGTTGATATGTCCGGATATCTGCTCACACTTACCCATATGGAGAACTTTACTGATTTTCAAACAGCCTCGATTACATTGACGGATATATTGTTTGATATTATTGGGGAAATGATTATCGATGTTACCTTAATTACCGATTCAATAATCGATTTTGCCGACTCTGACCCCTATACCGAAGAAATATTATTCACGAATAATTCCATCACCCTGAATTTTTTCGTCAATGATATTCCGGCATTGGATCTGTTTAATTTTGTTGGTGGCGGTACGGCAACCTATCAGATCACAACCCGGACGGTCAGTGTGGATGCGCCTGCATCACTGGGCCTGATGCTTCTGGGGCTTGCAGGTTTTGCTCTGAGACGCCGTTTTGTAAAATAATCGGTTCGCTTATTATTCAATGCTTTACAAGGCCCGCCTTTGCGGGCCTTGTTGTTTTCATAGCTTAACCATAGAATTTTTCATCCTTGGCGGCTTTGTCACGCAGCATTTTGGGGACGGAAAATCCGGGCCCGTATTTCCGGGCAAGATTATCACATTCGGCGGCGAATTTTTTCACACCGATGGTATCAACCATACTGAGCGGCCCACCGGTCCACGGGGCAAAACCCCAACCGAATATGGCGCCGATATCCGCGTCTTCGGGGGCCGTCAGCACGCCTTCTTCATAGCAGCGAATAACTTCGATGGCTTGGCGGTACAAGAGCCGGTTCGTGACTTCTTCTGCTGTGGGCTGGCTCTCTGCAAGCGGGAAATGCTCGCCAAGGCCGGGCCATAGATATTTGGTGCCGCCCTCGGGATATTCATACCAGCCATGGCCGTTTTTCTTACCCTTGCGGCCCAGTTCCAGATACATTTTTTCAATCACCGCGTCGGCGGCCTGGGCCACATAGGCATCGCCCATGCCCTTTTTCGTGGCCTGTCCCACATGATAGCTCAGTTCGATACTGACCTCGTCACCGACCGCGAATGGCCCGACGGCCATGCCGGAGAAGACACCGCAATTTTCGATGAGCGCAGGGGAGACACCTTCGGCCAGCATATTAACGGCCTCGGTAACATAGGTACCAAAACAGCGGCTGGTGTAAAAACCACGGCTGTCATTGACAACGATGGGGGTTTTTCTGATTTGGGCCACATAATCCAGCGCTTTGGCCAGAGCCAGATCGCCGGTTTTCTCGCCCATGATGATTTCCACGAGCGGCATTTTATCCACAGGCGAGAAGAAATGAATGCCGATAAACTGACCTTCATCGCGGGAAGCTTTGGCAAGACCCGTGATGGGCAGGGTCGAGGTGTTGGAGGCGTAAATACAGTCTGCCGCGACCACAGCTTCGACCTTTGCGGTCACATCCGCCTTGACCTTGACGTCTTCCAAGACGGCTTCAATGATCAGGTCACAACCGGCAAGATCAGCATAATCAGTGGTGGGCGTGATCAACGACAGAATGCCGTCGGCTTTCTCCTGAGCCATTTTTTTGCGTTTCACCCGTTTGGCAAGAAGACCTTCGGAATAGGCTTTGCCTTTTTCGGCATATTCCTGTTCCCGGTCGAGCAGAATAACCTCTATACCGGCCATGGCAGAAACAAAAGCAATGCCCGCCCCCATCATACCCGCGCCGAGCATACCCAGTTTTTTGGTTTTCATGGGCGGGATATCTTTTGGACGGCGAATGCCTTTTTCTGCGGCCTGTTTATTCACAAACAGCGTGCGGATCATATTGGGGGCGACGTCGCCTTTCAATAATGTGGCAAAATACTTGCTTTCAATTCTGATGGCGGTGTCCATGGGCAGTTGGTGGCCCTCATAAACGCAGGAGAGTATGGCCACGGCGGCGGGGTAATTGCCTTTGGTTTCTTTTTGAACCATGGCCTGCGCCCCCATGAAGGTTTGTGAAATGCCGGGGTTAAAGGCCCCCTGACCGCCCGGAACCTTGAAACGTTTTTCATCCCACGGCTGAACGGCCTTGCCGCCGCCTGTGATCCATGCCTTGGCCTTGGCAATCACCTCCTCAACAGGGGCGATTTCATGCACAACATTGTTGGCCAAGGCGTTTTTCGGGTTCATATTTTTGCCTTGCAGCAGGAAGGGCAGGGCAGGCTGCACGCCCATCAGGCGCGGCAGGCGCTGCGTGCCGCCCGCGCCGGGCAGCAAGCCAACCATGACTTCGGGGAAGCCAAGATTGATTTTTGGGTTGTCGGCCACGACCCGATAATGACAGGCAAGACAGATTTCCAGCCCGCCGCCAAGGGCCAAACCATTAATGGCCGCCGCAAAAGGCTTGCCGCTGGTTTCCATGGCACGCAGGATGCCGTTCATCCGGTAAGCGCCGGCATAGATTTCCTCAGGCGGCTTGTCGGCAATATTGTCGGTCATGCCAAGCAGCATATCCAGATCCGCGCCGGCAACGAAAGAGCCTTTTTTACCAGAGGTAATCACGGCCCCTTTTATATTGTCATCTTCGGCAATTTTTGTCACCAGACTTTCCAGCTCATCCAGCAATTGCGCCGAGATGATATTCATGGATTTGCCCGGAAGATCGATGGTCAATAAGGCAATGCCATCCTGATCAAGCTCATATTTGATAATTTCAGTCATTTTCATATTCCTTCTTATACGCGCTCAATGATGGTTGCTGTGGCCATGCCGCCGCCAACGCACAGGGAGGCAAGGGCGGTGGATTTATCAGACCGTTCCATTTCTTCAAGCGCGGTACCCAGTATGATGACACCGGTCGCGCCCAGGGGATGGCCCATGGCGATAGAGCCGCCATTGACATTGACATAGGATTGATCCAGATCCAGTTCCTGAATGAAGCGCAGGGCGACGGCGGCAAAGGCTTCGTTGATTTCCCAGACATCAATGTCTTTTGTGGTCATGCCGGCCCGCTTCAAAGCTTTTTTGGCCGAGCGTCCCGGCCCGTCCAGCATAACAACAGGCTCGGAACCGATATCCGCAAAGCCGATGAATTTGGCGCGAGGTTTCAGGCCGAGTGTCTCGCCCATTTCCTTTGTGCCGATCAGAAATCCGGCGGCTCCGTCCACAATGCCGCTGGCATTTCCGGCGTGATGGATATGGGTGATTTTTTCCACATGGGGGTATCTTTTCAGCGCGATGCTGTCAAAACCGAGTTCGCCCAGATCGGCAAAGGATGGCTTTAATCCGGCGAGGGCTTCCATGGTGGCTTCGGGGCGCATATGTTCGTCATGGTCAAGTACGGTCATGCCCAGTTTATCTTTGATGGCCACAAGGGATTTATCAAAATGTCCTTTGTCCCACGCCGCCTTGGCCCGCTGCTGGCTTTGCACGGCAAAGGCATCACAATCTTCACGGCTGAAACCATAAAGATTGCCCATCAGATCCGCGCCGATGCCTTGCGGGGCAAAGCCGATCTGATAGGAGGTTTGCGGGTCAACGGCCCATGCGCCGCCGTCCGAGCCCATGGGAACCCGTGACATGGCCTCAGCGCCGCTGCCGATGATCAGGTCTGACTGGCCGGCCATGATGCGGGCAGCGGCATAATTGGTGGCCACAAGGCCCGATGAGCAGAAACGGTCAATCTGTACGCCCGGCACATGATGGCCATAGCCGGCCATAATACCCGCAAAACGCGGCATGACAGAGCCTTGTTCCGCAACCGGAGATACGGTGCCGGTGATAATATCGTCGACAAGTTCAGGATTGAAATCGCTACGATCTTTCAAGGCTTTAAGAATCTGTGTCAGGAGATCGATAGGCGTTACCTCATGAAGGCTGCCATTCTTTTTTCCGCGCCCGCGCGGCGTCTTTACATAATCATAAATATAAGCTTCAGTCATTTTCTAATTCCTTTGAATTTTGGCCATTTAGGAATTTTTGGCCATTTAGAATGAGTGGGCATTGAGGCCCATAACGCTTGTCGCGCCGGCTTCTATTTTGGCTTTCAAGGCCGCGGTTTCCGGCAACATATGACCATAGAAGAAGTCTGCGGTGATTAATTTATTTTCCAGAAATTCTTTGTCGCCTTCGCCTGCGGCAATCATGTCATGGGCCTTTTTGGCCATATCGGCCCAGAAATAGGCCATGGTCACAAGGGCCAGAAGATTTAAGTAATAATGGGCGCCGGCGCCGGCATTATTGGGGTTTGACATGCCATTTTGCATCAGCCACATACTGGCCGCCTGCAAACGGCCATTGGCTTTTTCCAACAGGGGGATATAATTGCTTAAGGCATCATTGGTTTTATTGTCATCAATGAAGGTCTGAACCATCTCGAAATAGGCCCGGATCGCCGCGCCGCCATTGGCGGGCAGTTTGCGGCCAATCAAGTCCATGGCCTGTATGCCGTTGGTGCCTTCATATATGGGGGCGATGCGGCTATCGCGCAGGAATTGCTCCATGCCCCATTCGCGGATATATCCATGGCCGCCAAAACATTGCAAGGCGCGGCTGGCGGCTTCTACGCCCTGATCGGTCAGATAGGATTTCAGAACAGGTGTGATCAGCGCCAAAAGCTCTTCGGCTTTTTCCCTTTCGGCTTCATCGGGATGTTCGCGGGTGGTATCGACCAATATGCCGGCCCAGACCGCCATGGCCCGGCTGCCTTCGATAAAAGCGCGGTTGGTCATCAGCATACGGCGCACATCAGGATGAACCATGATCGGGTCGGCTTTAGCCTCCGGATTTTGCGGCCCGGTCAGGGCGCGGCCCTGAAGCCGGTCATTGGCATAGGCTGCGGCATTTTGCTGAGCGACCTCGGCAATGGCCAGTCCCTGAATGGCGACCCCGAGACGGGCCTCATTCATCATGGTGAACATGGCCTTCATGCCTTTATGCTTGTCGCCGAGCAGATAGCCTGTGGCTTCGTCATAATTCATCACGCAGGTGGCATTGGAATGGATGCCCATTTTCTCTTCCAGAGAGCCGCAGGATACGCCGTTATTAGCGCCGACAGAACCATCGTCATTGATGATGTTGCGCGGCACGATGAAAAGGCTGATGCCTTTGACGCCGTCTGGCCCGCCCGGAATTTTTGCCAGGACAAGATGGATGATATTTTCCGTCAGATCGTGATCGCCGGCAGAAATGAAAATCTTGGTGCCGGTGATTTTATAGCTGCCATCGTCTTGCGGCACGGCTTTTGTGGTCAATAGCCCCAAATCCGTCCCGCAATGTGGTTCGGTCAAATTCATGGTGCCGGCCCATTCCGCAGAATACATTTTGGGCAGATATTTTTCTTTTTGTTCGTCCGTGCCCCAGGCATAGATGGATTCTGTTGCGCCTTTGGTCAGGCCGGGATACATGGCAAAGCCCCAATTGGCGGATACCATAATTTCGTTGAGCAATAATCCCAAAGTCTGCGGTAAGCCCTGCCCGCCGTATTTAACATCCCCGGTCATGCCCTGCCAGCCGCCTTCAACATATTGGGCATAGGCTTCCTTGAAGCCGTCCGGGGTGATGACCTTGCCATTTTCCAGACGGCATCCCTGTCCGTCACCGGAAAGATTTAAGGGTTGAAAGACATTCTCGTTGATTTTTGCCGCTTCGTCCAGAATGGCGTCCAGAAGGTCGGGCGTTGCCTCTGCAAAGGCGGGGATATGGGTTTTCTCTTGCAGATCAAAATAATCATGCAGAAGAAATTTTATGTCTTTAACAGGGGCTGAATAAGTTGGCATTGGTTATGTCTCCGATTTCTATAAACTGTTATCTGCTGGATAGTTTTCTGCCATAAAAATTGTCATTGTATCGACCAGACTGGACAATTCTTCCAGGGTTTCATCAATGTCTTTTTTTTGTTGTTCTAAATTTTTGATTCTATTTTTGCAGGCTGTGATGGTGACGCGGCATTGTTCTTCCTTGCCGCCCTCGCCGTAATGCATGTTGAGAACTTCACGAATATCCGTGATTGAAAAACCCACCCGTTTTCCGCGCAGGATCCAGATAAGGCGGGCGCGGTCACTGGTGGAATAAATTCTGGCCTGTCCCTCGCGTTTTGGGGCGATGAGGGCTTCATCCTCATAATAGCGCAAGGTTCGGGGGGTGATGCCGAATTCTTCCGAGAGTTCTGAAATGCTGTAGGTTCTTTTTGTCATTTTATTTCGTTTGGATAAGCCGTTAAAATTGGAAAGATGTTTTTAAAACTTATGTCACGCCGCAATAAATATAATAATAGAATCGATGGGCCATCATAGTTGACCTTTACGTAAAGGTCAACTATGAATAAACAGTCGTTTTAAAAGGCCATTAATAACGCAAGTTTCCGCTGAATTATTTCAGTCGAATTTTCTATATTGATGCTAAAAACAGTATCATTTTTGGGTTGTTTTGTATAGGATTGATTCAGGATACAAAGGTTGGGTCAGCTTGCTCGGGGCCTGTTATCAACATAAGATTGAAAAACTATAAACATGCAGATTTACCTGCCTATTGCTGAAATGTCGATTAACATCTTTTTGCTGTTGTTTATGGGCGGCGGTGTTGGCTTTTTATCGGGTATGTTTGGCGTTGGCGGCGGTTTTCTGATGACACCGCTGTTGATTTTTATTGGCGTGCCGCCCGCCGTCGCGGTGGCAACAGAGGCAAATCAAATCACCGCAGCATCGGTCTCCGGGGCTCTGGCTCATGGACGCCGGGGCGGCATTGATTACAAGATGGGCAGTGTCCTTATTGCCGGCGGGGCGGTTGGCTCGTATTTTGGGTCCATGTTATTTACCATATTAAAGGCAACGGGGCAGGTTGATTTGATGATTTCCCTGTCTTATGTGGTGTTTCTGGGGGGTATTGGCGGCATGATGTTCGTGGAAAGCGTGCGCAGCATTATGAGAACCCGGCGCGGTGACAAGCCCGTGGCGGGCCGGCGCTCTCGTACATGGGTGGATGCCTTGCCTTTTAAAATGAGATTCAGGGCCTCTAAAATGTATATCAGCGCCATTCTTCCTCTGGCCATTGGCGGGCTTGTTGGGGTTCTGGCGGCGATTATGGGGGTCGGCGGCGGCTTTATCATGGTTCCGGCGATGATTTATCTGTTAAATATGCCGATCAATGTGGTCATTGGCACCTCGCTTTTTCAGATTACCTTTGTGACAGCAAGTGTTACTTTCCTGCATTCTGTCAATACCCAGACCGTTGATGTTATGCTGGCCCTTATCCTGCTTACTGGCGCGGTTATCGGCGCGCAGATCGGCGCGCGGGTTGGCTTGAAATTAAAAGGTGAGCAGCTTAGAATTCTTCTGGCGATACTTGTGCTGGTGGTCTGCGGCAAAATGGCGGTGGATCTGGTGAGCGAGCCGGACGAGGTTTATTCTGTCACCCCGGTAGGGAGAAGCCATTGAGGCCCGTGATAATGCATATGTTCCGTTTGCTGCTGTGCGGCGGCCTGTTTTTTAGCCATCAGGCCCGCGCGGAGCGTATGGTTACGGATCTGTCCAGTCATGCTATTGAAATCACCTCTCAGTTTTCCGGGACCGAGTTAATGATTTTTGGCGCCATAGAGCGGGCCATTACCAGAAGTCGTGGACAGAATATTGTTGTGGAGGGCATAGATTATGACATTATCGTTGTGGTGCAGAGTGGCCGTCATGACGTGGTCGTTCGGCGCAAGGAAATGATTGGTCCCATATGGGCCAATAAGGGTTTTCGAACGCTTGAAAATGTCCCGGGCTATTACGCGGTGACAACAACGCGGCCCATTAACCAGATTCTGACCCCAGAGCAGCAGCGATTGCTGGGCGCGGGCATTGATCGGCTCAAGATTGATTTTAGGGAACCGGTATCAAAAGAAGAAGAAAAAAACTTCCGCGCGGGCTTTATTCGAAATATGAAGGCCAAAAAACTTTACAGCCAGCAAGAAGGCACCATTTCTGTTCTGGATGATATATTATTCCGCGCCATTTTGTATTTTCCGGCCAATATGCCTGTTGGGGATTATCAGGTAGAGGTGCATCTGGTGCGCGACGGGGAAGTTATCCTCAGCGTAGAGTCTCCTCTCGAAGTGGGTAAAAAAGGCCTGGAAAGGCTGATCTATAATTTTGCCCATGAATCGCCGGCATATTATGGCATCATGGCCATTATTCTCGCCCTGTCTGCAGGCTGGCTCGGCGGCTTTGTCACCAGAAAAATGCAATAATAATCTCGGCGCTACTTAAATTCTCTTGCGATTTCTGGTGACGTCTTTAAAAAGACCCTCATGGAAATTATTGAAATCCCTTATTTGATTGCTTTGGTCGGCGGCATGTTCAGTTTTTTATCACCCTGCGTCTTGCCGCTGGTGCCGGCCTATATTTGTTTTATTACCGGTAATAGTTATCAAGACTTGCAGGACGGCGATAAAATTGACAAATGGGCCATGCTTTGGCCGGCTATTGCCTTTGTGCTTGGCTTTTCCACGGTATTCATAGCGCTTGGGGCCGGGGCCTCTTCCGTTCAGGGCATTTTGCTGGAATATAAAGAGGTCTTTTCTCAAATCTCAGGGGCCATGATTATTATTCTCGGGATACATTTTACCGGCCTGGTTAAAATACCTTTTTTATATAGGGAAGCCCGTTTCCAGACGGATAGTGAGCAAAGAGGCCTGATTGGGGCTTACGTCATCGGGCTGGCTTTTGCCTTTGGCTGGACGCCTTGCATCGGACCTATTCTTGCGACCATTTTGACCCTCGCCGCAACGCAGGAGCATTTTTCAGAGGGGGTGGCGTTGCTCGGGGTTTATTCAATGGGGCTGGGCATACCCTTTATCATAGCGTCGGTCGGCATTAACAAGTTTCTTAGGGCATCCGGGCGCATCAAAAAGCATATGCGGGTTATCGAACTGACCATCGGTTTGCTTTTGATTGTGACAGGGATTGCCATTTTTACAGGCTCGTTGCAAAATTTGGGGTTCTATTTAATTGAGGCCATGCCCTGGTTGGCACAAATTGGCTAGAATATTTCTGTTCCGGGGCTATTAAAAAAAAAGCCCCGATGAAGCTTATGAGCTAAATCGGGGCAGTCAAGGCAGATGAAAGATCAGGCAAGATCTTTCAAGGGATAGTTGGGACTATGCAACCTATGAGTTTATTATGCAACTTAAATAGTTAATAAACAACTAATAAGTTAGTGAATAGTCATGCGAGTGGAGAATGAGGGCATATTCAGAATTTTTTGGAGGGCCGTCCAGAGAAATATTCCGCCGGCATCCTGTGCTTCTGTCACTTGGTTCAGCATCTTTTCCACATAAGTATAACCCTCCGCCCCGTGACGGTTCATGATGTCTTTCGCGGCGATTTCAAGCAGCGGCTGGGGGCTGACCCCAAGAAGGTCCATTTCCACAATGAGCTCTATGAGTGAATAATCCGCATAGTTGTCTTTATGGGGTTTCAGGGTGTTTTTCAAAATAGCCTGACTCATAATCTTCTCCTTAGGCAAGTCAGCTTGCAAAAACCGCGCCATATGACGGGAGGCCGGCTAAAGCTGGTTTTCTGCTTTTTAGCTCACAATATGGCTCGGCAGAATATGCAGATTCTGGAAAAATATTCCTGTATTGGAAAAATAATTCTGGCATTGGAAAAATATTTTGGGGGTATAGCCTTAAATGACGAGGGCAGCGATTTCCTCGGTCTGATCATGCCGTTTAATGGCCCTTAAGGGAATGTTCGGGATGATCTTTGTGAAGTCCTGAAGGACGCCTTCAATGTTTATATAGCTTTGCGGTGATTCGGAAATAATTAACCCCGCCACATCTATACCGCGTTGATTGAGGCAAGAGAGGGCTGTTAAACTATGGCTGATTGTGCCAAGGGCGGAGCCTGCCACCAGCAGGCATTGGCAGCCGAGGCGTGCCATAAGATCCAGCGTCGTATGCTGATAATTCAGCGGAACCATAATGCCGCCCGCCCCTTCGATCAGCAGAAAATCAAGGTCATTCTTGATATGTTTCTGGCAAAAAAGCGCGACCTCTTCAAAGTTGATTGTTTCGCCTATTTTCTGGGCGGCGATATGGGGGGGGAGCGGCGGCGCATAACGCCAGGGCGAAATCATGCGGGCATTATCCAATGTGGGCGTCATGTCCATGGCCCTAAGCAACAGGCCGGTATCGGTCTGATCAATGGCATCGTCGTCAAAGCCGCTGATGACGGGTTTGATGGCGCGCGCTTTGTGGCCCAGTTTTCGCAACTGGCGCAATAGCAGGCAGGTCACATAGGTCTTGCCGATATCTGTGCCTGTCGCGCCAATGAAAATGACTTTTGTCATGCTGTATTTCCTGCCGTTAAGATATCATGCTTTTTAAGGGATGCAACCAATGCGAGAATTTGCTTTTGGGTGTGACGGGCAGAAAAGGTAAAGCGCAGCCTGCCCGTACCCTCGGCAACGGTCGGCGGGCGAATGCCGGTAACCAGAAAGCCATCTTCTTCAAGTGCGGCGGCGAAGGCCATGGTTTGGGCCGTATCACCGATGATAACAGGCACAATAGGGCTTTGCGCGTCCGGCAGGCCAAGGGTTCTGGTGAAGAATAATGCATTGTCCATGGGCCGGCGGCAATAACCGGGGTCGCTGTCAATGATATCCAGCGCTGCCAGCGCCGCCGCCGCATTGGCCGGCGGTAAAGCGGTGGTATAAATCAGGCTCCTTGCCCGGGTTTTTATCAGGTCTATAACCGGCTTGCTGGCACAAAGATAGCCGCCAAAGCTGCCGATGGCTTTGGATAATGTGCCCATTTGCAGGGCAATATCGGGCAAGGGGTCAAAAATATACCGGCTGCCCCTGCCGCCGCCGATGACGCCCAGGCCATGGGCATCATCACTCATCAGCCAGCCGTCATATTCTTTGGCCAAACAGCCTAGCCTGTCCAATGGGGCGATGTCACCGTCCATGCTGAAAACGCCGTCGGTGAGAATAAGGGCTTTCTGATAATCCGGCCGATGCTGTTCCATAAGCTCTTGCAGATGGGCCATATCGTTATGACGGAAAAATATCATATGGGCGCCGGACATTTCGCTGCCGGCCCGCAGGCAGGCATGACTAAGTTCATCAATGAAGATTATATCCTGTTCATTGGCGAGGGCGGGAATGATGCCGATGTTGGCCATATATCCCGCGGTGAATATACAGGCATCTTCGCTGCCTTTTATCTGAGCCAGCCGCTGTTCCAGCTGGCTGATGAGCGGGTGATTTCCGGTAATAAGCCGCGATGCCCCTGCGCCCGTACCATATTGCTTGATGGCCTGTTTGGCCGCGTGCTTGATCTTTGGATGATGGTTGAAATTCAGATAGTCATTGCAGCAGAATGAAATTAATTCACGTCCTTTACGCAGGATGCCGCCGTCCTTGCTACGGTCTGTATCCAGAATTTTCCGCTGCAATCCTTTATCAGCAAGGGCGGCGAGTTTTTTTTGTGCAAAGGCATCAAGAGATTTCATATGGCTAACCTGAAAAAAAATTCCCTGAAAAAATTCCCTGAAAAAAATCTATGAGCTTTGCCTTATGATATCGTGATGGTTCTGTCAATCAAAGAGCAAAAAACTTGACTCTTCGGTAACCTTCGGGGAAAGTGTGCAAAATAAGCTGAATACTGATAAATGGAGTGACGATGTCCCTGCCCGATGCACAGCAAGAGAATTCTGTTTCCATAATGGAAAGCCCCAATACCCAAGCCATCTGGCCAGACGGCTTTCGCCATAATTGGACCCGAAGGGAAATATTGGCCTATTTCGATTTGCCGATGATGGATCTGTTGTTTCAGGCGCAGACCATGCACCGTAAATATTTCGATCCCAATAAAGTTCAGCTCTCTCAATTATGCAGTATCAAGACCGGAGGCTGCCCCGAAGATTGTAAATATTGCCCGCAATCCGCCCGCTATCAAACCAGTGTGGATGCCGAGCGATTGATGGCCGTCGAAAAAGTTCTGGAAGGCGCGCGCAATGCCAAGGCCAACGGGGCGACCCGCTATTGCATGGGGGCGGCATGGCGCAGCCCGAAGGACCGGGATATGGATGCGGTCTGCGATATGATCAAGGGGGTTAAGGCGCTGGGCCTTGAATCCTGCATGACGCTTGGCATGCTGGACGGGGATCAGGCGGCGCAGCTAAAACAAGCCGGGCTTGATTATTATAACCATAATGTGGACAGCTCACCGGAATATTATAAAGAGATTATCACAACCCGCACCTATGAAGACCGTCTGGATACCTTGGAAAATGTTCGTTCTGCGGGGATTAATGTCTGCAGCGGCGGTATCGTCGGCATGGGCGAAAGCCGGGAAGATCGGGCCGGCATGCTGCAGACCTTGGCAAATCTGCCGCAGCATCCGGGAAGTGTGCCGATCAATATGCTGGTGCAGGTGGAAGGCACGCCGCTTTTTGGCGAGGGTCAGATGGATCCGTTTGATTTTATCCGCACCATTGCGGCGGCGCGGCTTATTATGCCGGCATCCTATGTGCGCTTGTCTGCGGGCAGGGAGGCCATGAATGATGAAATGCAGGCCTTATGTTTTATGGCCGGTGCCAATAGCATCTTTTACGGCGAGAAGCTTTTAACAACCCCCAACCCAATTCAAAATACGGATCTGGCATTATTTTCCCGTCTTGGTATTTCGCCTGAAGGCCAATGATGAAGAAAGATCTGCCCGATTGGTTCGTCGAGGGATATGGCAATGTCTGGTTGCCCTATACCCAGATGCAAACGGCGGATGATGCCCTGCCGGTTGTCGCGGCGGACGGCGTTACCCTTGAGCTTGCCGATGGCCGCAAGTTAATTGATGGTATTGCCTCCTGGTGGACAGCCTGCCATGGTT
This sequence comes from Emcibacter sp., assembly GCA_026982375.1. Lineage (GTDB taxonomy): Bacteria > Pseudomonadota > Alphaproteobacteria > Sphingomonadales > Emcibacteraceae > Paremcibacter. The sequence goes on from JALSHF010000176.1 coordinate 38,200, forward strand.
ATAATAATCCGCAGATGCAGGAAAAGATGATCGCTCAGGTCAGGAATATGTCCCATGTGATGCTGGGCGGTTTGGTTCATGAGGGGGCGGCGACTCTGGCCCGGCGGCTGGCGGAGTTATTGCCCGGTGATTTAAATCATGTATTTTTTTCCGAGAGTGGCTCTGTATCCGTCGAAGTTGCCTTGAAGATGGCCGTGCAATATTGGACCAATTTGGGCGAGCAGGGCCATAATCGCTTTGTCTGTTTTCAGTCCGGCTATCACGGCGACACCACAGCCGCCATGTCGGTTGGGGATAATGCCAGCAGTGGTTCTGGTGATGATTCTGGCGGAATGCATAAGGCCTTCAGCGGGTTTTTGCAGCAGCAATTTATGCGCCCATTCCCAAAAAACAGCGCGGAAATGAAAGAATTCAGCGATTTCTTAAAGGAAAACAAAGGGGAAATCGCCGGCGTGATTATGGAGCCATTGGTTCAGGGGGCCGGTGGTATGAAATTCCATGGCGCGGATATTCTGGCCTCGATTTCAGCCGCTTGCGCAGAAAATGATATTCTGTTGATTCTGGATGAGATATTCACCGGTTTTGGCCGGACAGGCACCATGTTTGCCTGCGAGCAGGCGGGCATCACGCCGGATATCATCTGCCTGGGCAAAGCCCTGACCGCCGGCACGGTGGCCATGGCCGCCACGGTGGCAACGGACAGGGTTTACGGCGCGTTTCTGTCGGATGACCCTGCCAAGGCCTTCATGCATGGCCCCACCTATATGGCCAATCCTCTGGCCTGCGCCGCCGCCAATGCGTCGCTGGATATTTTCCGTGACGAGCCTGTTCTGGATCAAGTGAAGCGTATCGAGGGTCATCTTAGCCAGTCTCTTGAACAGTTTCGCGGCCATCCTGATGTGGTTGATGTGCGGGTCAAGGGGGCTATTGGGGTCATTCAGATGAAAAAGATCAGCGACCCCGCCAAATTGCGCGCTAAATTTGTCGATGAGGGGGTCTGGATACGCCCGTTTGGTGATGTTATTTACCTGACACCTTCTTTTTCCATGGCAAGTCATGAGCTTGCAGCATTGACACAGGCCATCGATAAAGTGCTTAATAACAATGTTTTAAAATGATTCTTGCTAAAATGATTCTGGGTGGTAAAAAATAATGCTGGATCGATTATTGGCGCTGCGGCAACGCCTGCGGGGGCTGGGCCTTGACGGTTTCCTTATTCCCCATGCCGATGAGCATCAATGTGAATATGCCCCTGCGCGGGCGAAAAGGCTGGAATGGCTCACGGGCTTTGCCGGCTCTGCCGGCTTGGTCGTTGTTACGATGGATCGGGCGGCCATATATGTGGATGGCCGATATACGCTGCAGGTGCGGGATCAGGTCGACACCAAACTTTATGAGCCTTTAAAGCTTCATGAGGATAAATTAGAGGATTGGGTCTTATCTCACCTTAAAAAGGGCGACCGGATTGGCTATGATCCGGCCCTTCATACGCGGGCCTGGATTCAGAAATTATTCATGGCTTCTGCGCGGCAGGACATTGACCTTGTAGCTGTGGAAGTCAATCCAGTTGATGAAATATGGACAGACCGCCCGGATGCGCCCAAGGGGTTAGCGGTTCCTCACCCGCTTGAGTTTTCCGGCGAATCATCGCGGCATAAACGCCAGCGGATCGGCGCAGATTTAAAGGCCGATGACCTGCATGCCGCCGTCCTGACCAGCCTTGATTCTATTGCGTGGCTGCTGAATATTCGGGGCAATGATGTGGCGCATACCCCCTTGGTTCTAAGCTATCTCATACTAAAAAATTCTGGTAAGGCGACATTATTTGTTGACGAAGATAAAATATCCGATGACCTGCGGGATCATTTGGGCCGCGGCGTAACCATCAAGCCTTATGGTCATTTTTTGGACGCCGTTAAAAAACTGGGCCGTGGCGGCAAACGTATTTTGGCGGATCCCAGGCGAACCCATGCCGTCATTTTTGACAGGCTTGAGCAGGGCGGCGCTCAGATCATTGAAAAGGACGATCCCTGTTTGCTGCCCAAAGCCTGTAAAAATGATGTGGAGCTGGCCGGCAGCCGCGCGGCGCATCTGCGGGACGGGGTCGCCATGTGTAAATTTCTATATTGGCTTGAGGGCGCGGTTGCGGATGGCGCAGTTGATGAATTGTCGGCAACCGAAAAATTGCTGGGGTTTCGCCGTGAGCAAAAGCATTTCCAAAGTTTAAGTTTTGACACCATTTCCGGCGCGGGGCCAAATGGGGCCATTGTGCATTATCGGTCAAGCCCTGAAACCAACCGCGAGCTGACCGGAAATATATTGTATCTTCTGGATTCGGGCGGGCAATATTTAGACGGGACGACGGATATTACCAGAACCATCGCCATTGGCAAGGCGACGGAGGAACAACGGGATCGTTACACACGCGTACTGAAGGGGCATATTGCCATGGCACAGGCGCGGTTTCCCGTGGGGCGCAGCGGAGCGCATCTTGACAGTCTGGCCCGAAAATCCTTGTGGGACGTGGGACTTGATTATGACCATGGCACGGGGCACGGGGTTGGCTGTTATCTTGGGGTGCATGAGGGGCCGCAATCCATATCTCAGAAGGGTTTCGGGGTGCCTTTAATGTCGGGTATGATATTGTCCAATGAGCCGGGCTATTATAAGGCGCAGGAATATGGCATTCGTATCGAAAACCTCATGATCGTCCGGCCCAGTCATTTTGACGATGAAGAACGGCCCATGAATATATTTGAAACCATCACTTTTGTCCCCATAGATACCAGCTTGATTAATGCTCATATGATGAGCAGTGCCGAGATCACATGGTTGAATATATATCATGCGCAGGTTCGGGAAAAAATATCCCCGTTTCTGGCGGATGCTGAATTGGCATGGCTGATTAAGGCGACTCAATCGATTACGGCACTTTAAGATATTACGCCTTATGGGAAAAATAATTTCCCGCGAGAAACATCAGAGGGGAAATGTCATCCCGTGATATGACTTTTGTTACTTTTCCTATGAAAATTGTGTGGCTGCCATAATCATGTTGGTCGTCAAGGTCGCAAAATATGGACGATTGGGCATCGGCAAGATAGGGAATATTCTCATCGCCCGTTTGCCAGTTGCCAAGGCTGAATTTATCTTTTCCTTCATCTCTTCGCGCGCAGTTATCCGATATTTCCTGTTGGTCACTATACAGAATATTGACGCAAAAGCCACGTCCCTTGGATAGGGCATGATGCAGGCCGTTAACCCTGTTGACACAGATGAGCAATGCCGGTGGCTCAAGCGAAAGCGAGGTCACGGCCGTCGCCGTCATGGCGTATCGTTGTTCATGATCATTACTGGTCACCACGGATACTGATGCGCCAAGCCGTCTCATGGCCTGTTTCATCTGGTTTTCCAGTTTTTCGGCCAGTTTTTCAGCCAGTTTTTCGGCCAGTTTTTCAGGAGGGGTCGGCATGTGAATGCTCCGGTGATTATTTTAAGTTATGGTATTAATTGCCGAGAAAGACCATTTAATGAAAATTCATATATGGCCCATCATGTTTTTATTTTGATCTTTTAACAGACGGGTCAAAAAATGGCAAACCGCATCAACGCGGGCCACATGTCGCAAATCCTCATGAACGACAAGCCAATATTCCCGGTCAATATAAATCTCCTCAGGCAAAACGGGAATTAACCTGCTGTCCTGATCGGCCATGAAACAATGAACTATTGACAGGCCGATCCCGTCCAGAGCCGCGTTATATTGCGCCATGACATTGGTGCTGCGAAAGACCACATGGGGGGCCTTTATGATCTGATCCAGAAAGCGCAGTTCGGGCAGCTGGATCAAATCATCAATATAGCTGATGAAATCATGCTCATTCAAATCATCCATTTTTGTGATTTTCGGATGCGCGCGCAGATAACGGGCGGCCCCATAAAGCCGCAGCCGGTAATCGCATAATTTCCAGGCGATCACCCGGCCACTATCGGGGCGGGCCAGGGTTATGGCAATATCTGCTTCTCGTTTAGACAGGCTTGTTCGGCGAGATTCGGCCATAAGCTCCAGTTCGATATCGGGATGTATTTCGCGGAATTTTCCGATATTATGGGCAATGATATGCGCACTTAATCCTTCTGGCGCGGCAAGGCGAACCGTGCCGGAAAGCCGGGCATCCTTGCCGGATATTTCCTGATAAAGCTGATTTGACTGGGCCTCCATTCGTTCTGCCAAAGGCAGCAACCTCAGGCCGGCATCTGTAAGCTTATAGCCGCTTGGGGATTTGTCGAACAGGCGGGCGTTCATCTCATGCTCCAAAGCGGCGATACGTCTGCTGACCGTGGTATGGTCCACATGGAGCTTTCGCGCCGCGCTGATGAGCCGGCCGCGCCGCGATAATTCCAGAAAAAATCGTAAGTCGTTCCAATTATACATGACAGGCCCATATGTGTATTTTTGCAGATTGAATGTGAATAGTTTGCTATAGTAATGCAAATTTATCTCTAGTAAACTAGAGAATATGCAATTTATAATTTTTCTTGAAACCTGAGGCGATTGACCATGAAGCAATATACCCATTTTATCGGCGGCGAACATCACAGCGGCACAAGTGGCCGCACGAGCGATGTGTTCAACCCTTCTACCGGCGTTAAGTCTGCAGAGGTACCGCTGGCCAGCGCGTCGGAAGTTGAAACAGCCATTGCGGTGGCCGAGGCGGCTTTCCCCGCATGGTCGGCAACTTCCGTGCTTCAGCGTTCGCGCATCATGACAAAATTTACCGCCTTGCTGTATCAACATCAGCCGGAACTGGCAAAGCTTGTGTCATTGGAGCATGGCAAGGTTATTGAAGATGCCATGGGGTCTGTATTGCGCGGTATTGAGGTTGCAGAATTTTCTTGCGGCATTCCCCATCTGCAAAAGGGCGAATTTTCTGATAATGTCGCCGGCGGCATTGATCTTTATGCCATGCGCAAGCCCTTGGGCGTTGTGGCTGGTATCACGCCGTTTAATTTTCCGGCGATGATCCCCTTATGGATGGCTTGTATGGCGATGGCGACCGGTAATACGGTGGTGTTAAAGCCCTCGGAAAAAGACCCCGGCTGCCCGATGCGCCTTGCGGAACTTTTTGTCGAGGCCGGCGGCCCGGCGGGGGTATTCAATGTGGTTAACGGTGACAAGGTCGCCGTCGATACATTGCTGCACGACAGCCGGATCAAGGCGGTGAGTTTTGTTGGTTCCACACCGATCGCGCAATATGTTTATGAGACGGCCACCAAAAACGGCAAGCGGTGCCAGGCCATGGGCGGGGCCAAGAACCATATGTTGATCCTGCCCGATGCGGATCTGGAATCTGTTGCCAATGCCTTGATGGGCGCGGCTTTTGGTTCGGCCGGGGAACGGTGTATGGCCATATCTGTGGGCGTATGCGTGGGTGATGAGGTGGCGGACAAGCTGGTTAAAATGCTCACCCCCCGCGTAAAAGCGTTGAAAATCGGCACGAGCCTTGAAAAGAATTTGGAAATGGGGCCGCTTGTGACCAAAGAACATCGCGCGAAAGTTATGGATTATATCCAGATGGGCGTTGATGAGGGTGCCGACCTTGTGGTTGATGGCCGTGATTTTGTTCTGGAAGGCAGCGAAGAAGGGTATTTCCTCGGCGGTTCCTTATTTGATAATGTCAAAAAAGGCATGACGTCTTACGAAGAAGAAATTTTTGGCCCGGTTCTGCAATTGATGCGGGTTCAGACTTTTGAGGAAGGCATGGCGCTGGCTTCGGATCATCAATATGGCAATGGCACATCAATTTTTACCCGCAATGGCGCGGCGGCCCGAACCTATGCCGATCGCGTAGAAGTCGGTATGGTTGGCATTAATGTGCCCATTCCCGTACCTTTGGCATTTTATAGTTTTGGCGGCTGGAAAGCCTCTGCTTTTGGCGACCATAACCAGTTCGGCGCAGAGGCCGTACGCTTTTATACCAAGGTGAAGACGGTGACCTCTCGTTGGCCGGAAAGCACAATTGCGGCAGATTTTTCTATCCCTACCTTGAAATAATGTCCTAAAGTATCTTTGGTAAGCCCCTCAAGTGTCTTTGGTGAGGAACGTGACAATGGATTTTAACTTTAATGAAGATCAGCGTGCCATGCAGGATATGGCCCGCAGTTTTGCGGAAAAAGAATTTGCGCCCCATGCGGAAGTCTGGGATCAGGATCATATTTTTCCGCAGGAGGCCCTGCGTAAAGCCGCGGCCCTTGGCCTTGCCGGTATATATGTCCGCGAAGATGTGGGCGGGTCGGCTTTGACCCGTCTTGATGCCGCGATCGTTTTTGAGGAATTATCCAAAGGCTGTACGTCAACCTCGGCCTATCTTTCCATTCATAATATGGCCAGCTGGATGATTGATCATTTCGGGGATGAAGCCCTGCGCCAGAAATATTGCCCCGCCTTGACATCAATGGATTATTTCGCCAGCTATTGCCTGACAGAACCCGGGGCCGGGTCGGACGCGGCGTCTTTAACCACGAAAGCCGTGCGCGATGGTGATGATTATATTATCAATGGGGCAAAGGCCTTTATTTCCGGCGGCGGGCGGTCTGAAATTTATGTGGTGATGGTGCGCACGGGCGGCGCCGGCCCCAAAGGCATCAGCGCGATTGTTGTTGAAAAAGGCACAAAGGGCCTGAGTTTCGGGGCGCAGGAAAAGAAAATGGGCTGGCATAGCCAACCGACCTGCAGCGTTAATTTCGAAGATTGCCGCGTGCCGGTATCAAATCTTGTCGGGGCCGAAGGCGACGGCTTTAAAATTGCCATGAAGGGGCTTGACGGCGGCCGGTTGAATATTGGGGCCTGTTCCCTTGGGGCGGCGCAGGCCTGCCTTGATTTAACGGTGCAATATATGTCTGAGCGCAAGCAATTCGGCAAAAAATTGAATGAATTTCAGGCGTTGCAATTTCGTATTGCCGATATGGCGACAGAATTGGAAGCCGCACGGCTCTTGCTGCATAAGGCGGCGTCGAAAGTGGATGAAAAGGCCCCGGATGCCAGTCATTTTGCCGCCATGGCCAAGCGGCTCGCCACGGATTCCGGCTTTAACATTGTCAATGAGGCTCTGCAGCTTCACGGCGGTTATGGCTATATGCAGGATTACCCTATTGAGAGATACCTGCGCGACGTCAGGGTGCATCAGATATTGGAAGGCACCAATGAGGTCATGCGGTTGATTATCTCCCGAAATATTTTGAATTAAATCCAAAGAGGTAAGTGATGAATAGTGAAGCAGAAATTCTTTTTGAGCAGCGGGGCTGTCTGGGCATTATTACCTTGAACAGGCCAAAGGCGCTGAATTCGCTCAGTACCAATATGTGCCAACTGATGGATCAGGCATTGCTGAAATGGGCCGATGATGATGCGGTGAAGGCCGTGATCATTCAGGGGGCGGGTGAAAAAGCTTTCTGCGCGGGCGGCGATGTCAAGACGCTAGCGCAGAACAGCCCGGAAGACCATCATAGGGCGACGGCGTTTTTTGCGACGGAATATGTGATGAACAGCCGGATATATCATTTTCCAAAACCCTATATTGCGCTGTTGGACGGCATCACAATGGGCGGCGGCGTTGGGGTTTCTGTTCATGGCTCGCACCGGATTATCACGGAAAAAACGCTGTTTGCCATGCCGGAATCGGCCATTGGACTGATTCCGGATGTGGGCGGCAGTTATTTCATGCCGCGCCTTCCGGGCAAGCTGGGCTTGTATCTGGGGCTAACCGGCGCGCGCCTTCGCGGGGCAGATATTCTTTATGCCGGTATTGGCACATCTTATATGGCATCTGAAAAAATCGAAGCTTTTGTTGCAAGTCTGGCCGAAGCGGATATAGCGGATGCCATTGATGTTGACCGGGTCATTGCGGATTTTGCCGACGATCCGGGGGACGCGCCTTTGGATGAATATCGTGATTTGATTGATGCGGCCTTTGGGGAAGAGACCATCGAAGATATTATGGATCATCTGGATGCCATTGACCATGAATGGGCGGCAAAAACCCTGTCAAAACTTAAAAAAATGTCGCCGGTCAGCATGAAAGTCATCATTGAACAGATATTGCGCGGCGGTGAACTCGCCTTTAATGACGCCATGAAAATGGAATATCGTATCGTCAGTCATATTGTATCTTACCAGAGCGATTTTTACGAGGGGGTCCGGGCGGTTCTTATTGACAAGGACCAGAATCCCACATGGAACCCGGCAACAATTGACGGGGTAACAGATGATATGGTCGCGGCACATTTTCAACATTTGGGCGATAAAGAACTGGTTCTATAGGAAAAGGATAAGCAGATGGCAAAAGTTGGATTCATTGGTTTGGGTAATATGGGCGGCGGCATGGCCCGTAATATTTTAAAGGCCGGCCACAAGCTGACGGTATTTGACCTGAATGAGCAGGTGGTTGCAGATATTTGCGCAGTGGGCGCAACAGCCGCGAGCTGCGCGGTGGATGCGGCCACGAATGTGGATGCGGTGATCACCATGCTGCCGGCGGGTAAACATGTGAAATCTGTCTATCTTGGGGCGGAAGGTTTAATCGCCGCCGCCGCGCCCGGGACCATCATGATGGATTGCTCAACCATTGATGTGGACAGCGCGCGCGAGGTCGTCTCTGCTGCCACAAGCGCAGGCCTGAAAATGGTCGATGCGCCCGTGTCCGGCGGGGTTGCCGCCGCTGCTGCTGGAAGTCTTACCTTCATGGTCGGGGGAACAGAGGGGGATTTTGATTCAGCCGAAAAATACCTGAATTCTATGGGGGCCAACATCATTCATGCGGGCAAGGCCGGTTCGGGGCAGGCGGCCAAAATCTGTAACAATATGATGTTGGGCATACAGATGATTTCCGTCGCAGAAGCCTTTATTCTGGCGGAGAAACTGGGGCTTGAAGCGGAAAAACTATTCGCTATTTCATCGAAAGCATCCGGCCAATGCTGGTCACTGACATCCTATTGCCCTGTGCCGGGGCCTGTGCCCACATCACCGGCCAATAATGAGTATAAAGCAGGCTTTGCCGCCGCCATGATGCTCAAGGATTTACGGCTCTCTCAGGAAGCCGCCGCATCTGCCGGCGCGGTGACGCCGCTGGGCGCCTGTTCGCGCGATTTATACGAAAAATTCACAGAAATGAGCGCGGATGACATGGATTTCTCCGGCATTATCAATATGTTACGGGACGATTCATCAGTATGAACGGCGGTTAATCTTTCTATTCAGGAATGATTAAGACGGTTTGTCCTATTCTGCTTCTATTCGAAATGAAAGAACAGGAGCCGTATAATGACACAGATCATAAGAATCGCAATGACAGCAATAATGTTATCTGGGATATTACTGGGTTCGGTGGCCCTTGGGTCCAATGTCGCCTTGGCTCATTCAGAAAAACATAAGCAGAAACATTATAACAGGCATGACAACGACCATAACCGTTATAATTATAACAATAATCGCGGGCATGAGCATGCCTATGGCCGCAAACATAAACGCGCGCATAAATATTACAGAAAACATGAACATTACCGGGGCCACGACATCCGTTACTGGCCCCATAAATCCCATAACAGAATGGCCAGAAGATATGATATGAGGCCGCATTTTTATATCACGCCCCATTTTTATATCACACCCCATGGTACCGTGGTTTATCTGGCCCCTTATGGCCGATATCCTCACCATCGTAACCACAGGCATCATAACGGGCATGGCTGGCGGTAAATGACTTAGCTTTCTTCCGGCACTGTAACAACCATGCCGTCCAGTTGGCCCGTAATTTCGATCTGACAACTGAGGCGGCTGTTCTTTTGTTGATTGTCGAGAAAATCCAATAAATATTGCTCGTCCTCATCCATGGCGGGGATCAAGGCCTTAAAATCGTCGGGAATGATAATATGGCAGGTGGCACAGGCGCAGCCGCCCTGACAATCTGCATCAATGCCGGGCACGTCATTCTCGACCGCCGCTTCCATCAAGCTTTTTCCGGTCTCTGCCTTAACGATGGTTTTTTGTTCATTGGGAGAAATAAAGGTAATTGTCGTCATGATTTCGGTTTTACTCACTAAAAGGTTATTTGGGGGTGTTTAGGCCAGAATCTGGGCCAGAGTCTGGAATAGCGACGGCGCTGGTATCTTTGACTTCTTCCATAACCACATAAGTATGGGTGGTGCTGATATCAGACAGGGTGGATAGTTTTTCGCCGAGAAATTTTCGGTAATGAGCCATGTCACGCGTTCTGACCTTAACCAGATAATCAAAGCCGCCGGCCACCATATGGCATTCCTGAACCTCTGGCATGGCCAATATTTCTGTGCGAAAAGTTTCAAGGGCTTTTGTGGTTGTGCGGTCCAGAGAGACTTCGATGAAAGACACCAGCGCCGCGCCCAGCATTTCCGCATTTAACAGGGCAACATAATCTTTAATATAGCCTTCTTTCTCCAATCTTTTAACCCGCTCCAGGCAGGGTGTCGGGCTTAAGTTTATGGCTTCTGCCAATTTGACATTGGATATCCGGCCGTCCAGCTGAAGAATATTCAGGATTTTCCGGTCGATCTTGTCGAGGGAAAATTGTTTTTCAGTGCGTTTTTCAATCTGCATAGAATTTTATTCTGTTTATATGAGCGGTATCTAGATTTTATATTAAATATAATGGGAATATAGCAGCACATTCTGCTTATGAAAAGCTATTCTGGCGATAAGGCATAGACAAGCTTGATATGCAACGGTTTGGTTCTCGCGTGCTTGTGATTTGGGTAGGTCGGAGTGGCTTTTCCGACTGTCGAAAAAGTTATCGGGTATGATTTCCCTCCTTCATACTGTTGTGGCACTAAAGTGATGGCTTTTTCATTGTGGTTTATGAGTGCGCGAGACCATTTTCTCTGGGGGAAATACAGGCAAAATTCCCCCCCGGATCGAAAAAGTGACTTAGTCATTGACAAAGTTATGGAGGAGGCTTAAATGATGCTCAAGTTCAGAATATTCACTGGTCAAGCGGGTATGGCTGGCTTAAAATAGCCACAATTTAGGGTGATGCTGTTAAGGTTAATAGTACGCTTTATTTATAGTGAGTGAAAGAGCAGGTAAATAGTATGGCTGATGAAACGGTTGAAGCATTGGCAAGACAGCTGATCCGGCGTTTGGGACGGTCACAGGCAATGAAAATATGTCAAACTAACAAATGGTTTCGAGTGCTTGATCATATCAAGTCTGTTGATAAAGGCGCGAATATCAAATAAAAGAGTTTGAAAGAGCTTATGTTGAGCTTCATGGATTTTTCTAGGGGAGTTTGACCTGTGTTCTTTAGTGTTTTTGACCTTTTTAAGATCGGGATTGGCCCTTCCAGCTCACATACTGTTGGCCCGATGATTGCCGCGCGCAGGTTTCTTCTCTCGATGGAGGAGGCCGGATCTTTTCCTGAAATTAATATTATTCACATTAACATATATGGCTCTCTTGCCTTGACAGGTCACGGGCATGGTACCGATGGGGCGCTTTTGCTCGGCTTGATGGGTTATGCGCCGGACAGGATTGATTGCGCCATCGTAAAAGATGTGGTGGTAAAAATTCGTACCGAGAAAAAACTTAGCTTGTTGGGTAAAAAACCGATTGCCTTTGACGAGTCCTCCCACATGATTTTTCGGATGGAAGATGTTCTTCCTCATCACACCAATGGTCTGGCTTTTCAAGCCTTTGACGCGAGCGGCAATTTGCTGGCGCGAGATAATTTTTATTCTGTTGGCGGCGGCTTTGTATTATCCGAGGCGCAAATGGGCAAAAACAGTCCGAAACCAGAACAAACGCCTGTGCCTTATCCTTTTGGAACAGGGGATGAGCTTCTTGAGATTTGTGAAAGCAATAATCTGACCGTTGCGGAATTAATGTGGGCCAATGAGACGGCTTTGGCCCGGCCGCAGGATTTGCGGGCGGGTATGGATAATATCTGGCAGGCCATGGAAGATTGCATTGACCGGGGTTGTCACGTGCGCGGCATTTTGCCCGGGGGCTTAAAAGTCGATCGGCGCGCGGCCCAGCATTATGAAGATTTACGGTCAAGTCAGGAACGTCAGCTTTGTGATCCGGCGGTGATCCTCGACTGGATAAATTTATGGGCCTTGGCGGTGAATGAGGAAAATGCCGATGGCGGGCGCGTTGTGACTGCGCCGACCAATGGTGCCGCCGGGATTATTCCGGCTGTCATGCGATATTTTGACCGTTTTTACAACAGGCAGGGCAAGCAGGGTATTTATGATTTTCTGCTGACGGCGGCGGCCATAGGCTCGCTTTATAAAAAAAACGCCTCCATATCCGGGGCCGAAGTCGGCTGTCAGGGCGAAGTGGGCGTGGCCTGTTCCATGGCGGCGGGCGCATTGACGGCGGTTATGGGCGGCACGGTCGAGCAGGTGGAAAATGCCGCAGAAATTGGCATGGAGCATAATTTAGGTTTGACGTGCGACCCCATCGGTGGATTGGTGCAAATTCCCTGTATTGAACGTAATGCCATGGGCGCGGTCAAGGCCATTGATGCGAGCCGTCTGGCCATGCGCGGGGACGGCAAGCATATGGTGTCGCTGGATAAGGTGATCGAGACCATGCGCCAGACAGGTCAGGATATGAAGGATATTTACAAAGAAACCTCTCAGGGCGGCCTTGCCGTGAATTTGGTGGCCTGTTAAATATCCATCTTCTTTGAATCAGCATAAAAAACTGTAATTAAGCCATTTTAATAGATAAAATATTGAATATTCCGCAAGTATGGCGGGATATATCACTGCGTGTACGGTATATTTCCTATATTATAAATTTAATTGATAATGGGAGTTATGATGTATTCTTTGGCAGAAAATGCGCCGGACAGGGCGGAGAATCTTGGCGAAATTCGCGGCATAATACGGGCGGTGACCCATGCAGACGAAGAGGCCTGCATCACCAACCTGCTGGAAAGCTCAAGCCTGTCCGCAGCGGCGCAGCAAAGAATTGTTGACGCATCCCGCGAACTGGTGGCCATATCCCGTCTGAAAAGTGATGAGCAAGGCACCATGGATTATTTTCTTCAGGAATTTGGTCTGTCAAATCGCGAGGGCGTGGCATTGATGTGTCTGGCAGAGGCCTTGTTGCGCGTGCCGGATGGCTTAACCGCAGATAAACTGATTGCAGAAAAACTTCAATCCGGTGACTGGTCTGATCATAAAGGAAAATCAGAATCCCTGTTTGTCAATGCCTCCACATGGGGATTAATGATGACCGGCGGTATCGTCAATTTAGGTGAGGATGTCACGGAAAATTTTTCGGGCTGGATGAAAAGGCTGATTGCAAAATCAGGTGAGCCGATCATACGCGGGGCGGTGATGCAGGCCATGCGTATCATGGGGGGGCAATATGTTCTGGGCCGCACGATTGAAGAAGCGGCAAAGCGCGGCAGAAAAGAAAATCGGCCGGACACGCGTTTTTCTTTTGATATGCTGGGCGAAGGGGCGCGCACGCTGGATGATGCCGCGCGGTATTTTTCCGCTTACAGGCAGGCCATTGAAAAAATTGGCAAGGATAATACGGCGGAAAACACCTATGATGCCGATGGTATTTCCGTAAAATTTTCAGCCCTGCATCCCCGCTATGAATTTGCCCAGGCGGAAATTGTTATGGGCGAGATATATCCGGAAATCCGCAGGCTTGCGCTGGCGGCCAAAAAATATGGCCTTGGCTTTACCATTGATGCGGAAG
>JALSHF010000177.1 GCA_026982375.1 Emcibacter sp.
ATAATTACCCCCCCATAATTACCCCCAATGATTATTTGATGACCTCTTCCAGTTTTTTTGCCATCACCTCAGGATCGGTTTGGCTTCTGAAATGGGTAAGATATTCACCCTGCCTGTCCATGAGATAAATATAGGATGTATGGTTGACCAAATAGGCCTCAGGGTCTGCGCCTTCCCTTTGCTGTTCCTTGGCACCGTAGGCGCGATAGGCTTTTTTCACATTTTTTATTTGTTCTATGCTGCCCGTCAGGCCAACCATATTTTCATGGAATGCCGGAACATATTGCGCCATAATATCGACCGTATCACGGGTTGGGTCAACGGTTATGAAAATCGGTGTTATGGCCTTCAGGGTTTTTTCCGAAAGCTGATCAAGGGCGTCAGACATGATTTGTAATTCTGTTGGGCAAACATCCGGACAATAAGTATAGCCAAAATAAACCAACATATATTTCCCGCTAAAACCCTTATTTGTCACGGTTTTGCCATGATGATCAACGAGCGTAAAAGGCCCGCCAATAAGGGCTTTGGCATTTTGTTGTGCGGTTTTTACCGGGGACGGATAAAAATATGTGATCGAAATGGCAAAAATTCCCGCAAGCAGCAAAAGTATGATCAGAAGGATTCGGGGTGTTGTCATTGTGTATTCCTGTTATGAATAAATCATTATTTTATTGTTTGAGCCCAAGTCCTCTATATATAATAGTCATCAGGAATGAAAGCGACCTAAAAACTGGAGTTTTGAATGCAATTCAATAAAATCGTCGGCATTGCCATAATTATGATCACATTTGGGCTGACTTCGGCGCAAGGCCAAAGTTTTTCGGCATCCTATAAATTTCTTAAAGCGGTTAAAGAAGTTAATTATCAGGATATCAAGATTGCCATTGAAAAAGGGGTGAATATCAACACCCGTGATTATGATGATAAAACAACCGCATTAATCATTGCCGCCAGGAAAAGAGAGCTGCCCCTTGTTAAATATCTTCTCGGGTCTGGCGCAAAGCCAAATCTGGTTGGAAAAGATGGTAAAACGCCTTTGGTGATTGCGGCGGAGGCCGGCAACAGGGCCATGGTTGACGTTTTGATCAAGGCCGGGGCGGATCTGGATTTGGGGGATAATAACGGAACGACTCCGTTGATCGCGGCCGTTTTGGTGAAAAGGGACCGGATTGTGGAATTATTGCTTAAGGGCGGCGCCGATTATACATTAGAAGATTACTCGGGGCGATCCCCTCTTCAGCATGCCATAGACCATAGGCGCGCTAAAACAGAAAAAATATTAAGAAAAGCCGGCGCGACATATTAGGCGCGACATATTAAAGGGAAGGTTTAAATTTCTTGTCTATCAGAAACCCCTGATACATATGGATGCCAAAAGTTTTGCCGAATTCAAGGGCGCCTTCCGTATCGCAATGACATAAAATAAGGCGCATATTGCCATGACCCGCTATGGCGGAGACGATTTTATCCTGCGCCGCACTTCCGATGAGTTTTATATAGTCTGGTTTCCAGCTGATTTTCAGGAAATCTACAGACAGGAGTTCTCTGTCTAATACAGGCAAAGCTTGAATGTCTATCGCATCCAGGGTAATTCGGCAGCCTAACCGGGATAGTTTTTTTTGCGCATCATAATAATTTTGAATATTGGAAATCACATCAAACATTCCCATTTCCAAAATCAAGGGCTGATTATTTTTTTGTTTGAACAGGGCCATGAATTTATCAAATTCAGGGGTTAACACCGTTTCCACATTGATGTTAATGCTGATAACCTGATCCCGTATGATGTTTTTTGCCGGCAAGCTCTGCATTATTTTGGTATCAAAAGTACGCGTCAGGCGCTTGAACAGCCATTTGTCAGCACGCAGGTTATAGGTGGGCAGCAGGCTTTCTTTAATTTCATCAACGGAAATATAATGTTCAATAAAAACGGGCTTTGCATTTTTGTCGCCGACAACAACAAAGGCTGTCTGATTGTTTATCATCCGATCGACGTCCATGTTGGTTAAGTTGCGTTCCAGTTGATCCAATTGCATGGGACCCATGGGCTGTGAGGCATCTTTTTTTGCGAGGGGGTCATAAGATGGTTTGGTGACATTCGCCGTCTTGAGACTTGGCGGTTTAGACTCTTCAGAATGGCTTAATGTCTGATTCAGATTGTTAATCATGGATTTCAGACTGGGCGCGTTCGGCGGGTCTTTTTTCCCGTTCGGACCTGATTCCTGCGTCTTTTCTGGCGTCTGTTCCGGGGCGTCCGGCGGCACTACGGCGTTTTTGAGGCCCGCCACCATATGCATGAAGCGCTCCATATCTATCGCCAGATCATACCATTCACAAAGTTCATCATCCCGCCCCTCTTCGATATATTTCTTAATGATCGGGCTGTCCTCTACGGCCCGCCGGGCCGCAAGAATGGCGATGTCAAGCTGGGCGAGGGAGCTGTCCTGACAGATAAAAACAACGTCAAAACCACTTGTCCAGAAAAGTTGTCCGCTTTTACTTTGGATGAGCTTGTTAAAGGCGGTGGCAATAGCTCTTCGGTGATAGGGTTGTTTATGGCCCCTGTCCAGAAGTGAAAAATGCAAATGGACGCCGCGATAACCTTCCGGGTGCCGTTTTATTTCGCGCATGGCAGAAATTAAGTCATCCACCTGACAAGGGGTGGCGGAACTTTCCATATGAGTTGAATTCTCCGCAGACGACATAATATTACTCTACATTAAGTTTGATCAATTACTTGAAATATATCATATTTTAGCAGAAATGTTATGGCATATCAAATAAGTGTCAAATTCGTTAAAATAGGACAATTGTGAAGGCAATATAACAAAACAGGCCGTTACATTCTATGCAGCCACCAAGCATTTTCATTAATGGAATAATAGGGCCGGTAATGCAATACGGCCTTTTCCTTGACCACATAGGAAATCTGGTTGTCAAGAACCAGCCTCTGGCCATCCACAGAGACCACCAACACGGCATGGGGGATATCAAGATTTGTATCCTGAACCACCACGATACGCATCATGTCAGGATCAAATCCCAATTCTTTTAAAGAGAGATATTTGGCGATGGCGTAATCTTCGCAGTCCCCGTCTTTGTCAAAAAATTGACGTAAAGATGCCCAATAATCCGGCACCCCCCAATTTATGATATCGGTTATATAGGGGGTATTATTCATATGAATATTGATTTCGGCGATTTGCTGGTCTGTGGGCTTGTCTTTCAGAAACCCCAAAAGTTCCCGCCATTCTTCCATATAACACTGGTTTTTGGTGGTGAGCCGGCAATTCTCCTGTGAATCAGGCGCGCGTTCAAGATCCATTTTAACGCGATCCAGCATATTGTTCCATTTTTTAAAGGCAACCAGCTGCCGGCTCATCGTCTCATAGGAGCCGAAAAGACCAGTTCGGCCGGATTTTGTTTCTTGCGCGCTGGTAATGGGGGTGATGAAGAGGGTAAGCCCCAGCGCAATAATGAGGGGGCTGAATGGTCTTCTGAAAGGGGATTTAAGAGTAAACAAAATTTAAAACTCATATGGTTCAATTAACAGGTAACTTTACAGTATTTATGGATGTGGTCTGCCAGTGTAAAATTACAGGCCATCCAAATCTTTACTTACATACTATATACGGGGTAAGGTTACCTAAATATTAAAAAATAAATTTGCGCGTTAAACTTTTCAGCAGAATGGACTTTTTATATGAGTTTGCGACCTTTATCAGCCGGTGCGGCACTGGGAATGCTTATCATAGCCGGTGCGGTCATTGCCTTGTTTCTGGCCTTTAGGTTTGCCCAGTCAGAAGCGGACAGGGACAGTCTGATATGGCAACGCCAGATGGCGGTTGTGATCAACAGTCGGGAGGTTGCCATAGAAGAATGGCTGGCCGAGCAGAAAAAAGTCATTAGCCATCTGGCGGAAAATCCGTCGTTGAGAATTTATCTTGGCAATATAGAGGCAGCTCCTGCGTCACATGACGTGGAAAATATGGCACAAGCGGCCTATCTTGAAAATCAGATGAAGGGGGCCGCGATCCAAAATGGTTATATGCCCGTTTTGGATCAGGATTTTAAATTAAAGGCAAATCTTAATAAACAAAGGGTTTCTGGCCTTGCGTTGACGAACCCCCAAGGTCAAGTCATTGTATCCACGCCCAATATGCCCTCGGTTATTCGCAGTGTTGCGGGTTTTTTAGATCAAGGCGCGGGCAAGGAAGTGATCAGTTTTGGGCCTTATTTGTCAGATGACAAACGGCCGGTCATTGCGTTCGTTGCGCCGGTTTTCGGGGTGCAGGATGATAACAGCGTCCCTGCCCTTGGTTTTGCTGTGGGCATCAAGACTGTGCCGGATGATTTTTATCAAAAATTGGCCCAACCCGGAGACATAAGCCAAACAGCCAAAAACTACATTGTGCGCAAGAATGGCACGGCCATGGAGTATTTATCCCCATTGCCCATGGAAAATGGTGACGTTACGCCGCCGCTCACAATGGCATTGGACGCGCAAAATACGGCATTGGCGGCGGTTTATGCCGTGCAGAGTGCCACAGAGACAACCGGCGGCTTTGCCGAGCGGATGAATTATGAAGGCAAGAATGTTCTGGTTACGGGGCGAAAAATCGCGGGAACCGACTGGGTGCTGGTGCGCACAATAGATTCGCAAGAAGTCCTCGGAGCCATTCAGGCCCGCAAACGCACGATAATCTGGATTGCCGGCCTGACCATTCTGGCGGTCAGCATTCTCATCATCCTGATTTGGCGGCATGGGGTATCTGTTCGGGTGGCGCGCGCCGCGGAACAGCAAAAAATCCTGAGCCGCCGGTATGAAAAGCTTAGTCAGTTCCTGCAGATTGTGACGGATAGTCAGCCAACCGTGATCATCGCCATTGATGGCCATGGCCGATATAGTTTTGCCAATGCGCCGGCGATTAAGGATGCAGGGCTTAAGGCCGCAGACATCATTGGTCAAAGAATTTCATCTGTCAGAGGCCGCCTTCAGTCGCCTGACATGGAAAAATATTACAATCAGGTTATGAAAAATGGCCGCCCGCTATCAATTATTGAGCAGCTGCCGGGGAATGAGGTCACCATTAAATCGGACTATGTCCCCTTATTGATTGATCAGGATCAGGGTGTTTTGATGGTGATCGAAGATATTTCCGAGCTGGTTCAGGAACGTGAACGCAGAGAAGTGGCCTTAAAGAGTTTGGTCAGCACCCTGACCATGGTGATTGATAGCCGTGATCCATACAGCGCCCATCATTCGGAACGTGTGGCCATGGTTTCGCGGGCTATTGCCATAGAAATGAATGTGGATGATGTGACACGCGAAACGGCCAATGTTGCCGGCGCCTTGATGAATCTGGGTAAAATTCTGGTGCCGCGAGAGCTTTTGATTCGCCCAAAAGGCTTGTCCAAAAATGAACTGGAAACGGTTCGCAGCAGCATTATGAAAAGCGCTGATATGCTCGAAACCGTGGATTTTGATGGCCCTGTTGTTAAATGCTTGCGGCAGGTCAGGGCCCATTGGGATGGTTCTGGAACGCCGAAAAATCTGGCGGGACAGGATATTCTGTTATCTGCGCGGATTGTGGCAGTGGCGAATGCTTTTGTGGGAATGTCCAGTGCGCGTGCGCATCGGGCCGGCATGGATATGGAAAAAGCCACATTATTATTATTGAATGATGCGGACCGAATTTATGATCGAAAACCCGTGACCGCTTTAATGAATTATATTGAAAATAAAGGCGGCGCAGAGCAATGGAAAGAATTCGGGACACCTCTGGCCCCGACTGATTCAGGGTAATTATTTATCATGCGGAAAGCGAGCAGGGCCTTTTTGGAAGCTTGCCCTGTAGCTGCGCCATAATTTTTTTGCCGCGTTCGCCGCCATACCCATCAATATTACAGGCAATAATATAATCCATGGCATTGAGGTGGGCTGCAATCACTTGAGGCTCAATGGTAGAAAATTCTTCGACCGAGCGAATATATTTATTGAGGGAATCGGCGATGTCTGTGATCATATAATAGCCGAAACTGCCCCCAAGCCCAATGACATTATGAACGAGATCAAGAATTTCTGTTCGGCGGTCTTTTGCTTTTCCCTGATCATTCGGGTTCAATGCCAAGTCACCCTGTTTCATGGAATGGAGATGTTTGTGGAGCTCTTTAAGCTGAATTTTTGTCCAATGTAGATAGCTGCCGTTTAATCTGTCGATAACGCCGCTATACTGGGAATGAGAATATCTTTCCAGAACCATTAATGCACCTTTTAATTGTAGTTATTTAAAATATTACAACCTAATAGGGTTAGGAAAAGGTAAAGACCATGAAATATTCAAAAAAAAACCTTGCCGGTTAAGGCAAGGTTTAGTGTTAAGTACTTATCAGGGCTAAAGTACTCAGGGTATATCAATAAAGAATATAAAAACAAGTTATGAGATGTCACCAGAGGTGAGGCTCAATCTTCCCATTTTTTCATGATTTTTGCACGTTGCTTGATCATTCCATCAGCAATATAAATACAATAACCACCGACAAGTATCGTTACGATCATAAATACTGCGGGCAGAAGTAAATGCGGCCCTGCAAGCATGATGGACATCAGTAATAATAGTGAGATGATGCCGCATGATATGAACGTAATTGTATTTGCCATTTTTTATCCTTCTTCAATTACATGAGTAGTTATAACAGCCCGTATAAACTGCTAACCTTGATATAAATCAATTTTTAGAAAGTTTCAATAGCCTTACATATCTTCGCGATAAAAAAGATGGCTGCCCACGTGAATGGTGGGTTGAAGATATTTGGCCCATCTTGGGTTCACATAGTCCGCGTGGTAATGCGTGGAACGTGCGGTCACGTCGCTTTGGGCATTCTTCAGCGCCCCGCCGGCGACGCGGCGGGCAACATTCCATGCGGCCATTTCATAGGGGTTATCAGACAGGCCGTCGCACGCAAAGGAAAACTGACATTTATGCCGGCGTTGTTCATTCTGAAATACCACGGCGCAGATATTATTGGGGTAACGTCTGTCTTTAACGCGGTTCATAATGACATAAGCCACAGCAACCTGACCTTCAAATGGTTCACTCCGCGCTTCGAAATATATGGCTTGAGCAAGGCATTTGAAGGATTTTTCGGATATATCCATGGGTAATTCTGCCAATAGCATATCCATATCCGCATCATAAATGCTGGCCGGGCTATATGGTGCCGTTATTTCAGTCGCCAATGTCCCGCCCTCCTGAATAGAGGCCTTAACTTCTGCTCTGGGTATGATAGAAAACCCCATAAGGCAAACAACGATAAAAACCGGTATAATACCAACCACGAGCTTATAGTTTTTCATAAGCCTTACTCCTGTTTTCCGGCTTACCAGCCGAATGGTGTAGATTGTTGAATTTTGACTCAACAATAATTTCGACAGAATGCTTTCCATCAAAACCCGCTTGCAACTTGACGCCTTTTTAGCGCTTATTATTATGAAATTTTAACAGTGGTCTCTTTGGACCTGTCTGCGTACCGGAAAGCCCTTCCGGATTTATCGGCCTCATTCTTTGGCCTTATGTTTCTGCAACTGTTTCTGTAACAATATTATGCGATTTAGATCATATTCGGTGATTGTTGCAGTGCAGTATTATCTGCCAATCGATGCGATTTATATCAAATTTTAACTTTTTGTCAATCTTTTGTCAACTTTGGCGATAATTCTTTGGCGCGCAGAAACCGCGTGCAATCATTCTCCGTTCGGGTTATTATTGCGTCTATGAAGAAAAAACCTATTAAACTCAACTCGTTACAGAAACGTACCTTGGCGTTATTTCAGCTATTGGCGGACAATCCGGAAAGCGCAACATTGGACATAAAAACCGGGGAAGTGACCATATCCTATCTGCCGGAAGTTCACGGCGACCATGTTCATATTGGCAATTACGTGGTTTCGGGCCAAGACGCCAGCGGCTTTTCCAATGAGGCGGTCTGGCGGGCGCTGGAACGTAAAGGATTGATAAAATCCGCCTTTCCTATTCAGGCGACCCTGACCCCTCAAGCGTTGGAATTTGATACGGGATTACGCGATAAATTTAAACATTCGGATCATTAAACGAAAAATAAGGATTAAAATATGACAGACCTAAACCGCACAACCATGGGTACAGGAATGACCAAATTACCGAGAGTATTCACATCTAGATTCTGGCCAACAGTTTGTATCATGTCAATGGCTATTGGCGGCATGGGATTACAGGCTCACGCCCATGAAAAGGCCCCTGACCATATGGCTGAATCGGGAAAAACGCTGGAGGCGGTTATTGCGGGGGCTCATCGTTCGGATGCCAATAAGGCGCGGGATCAATATCGAAACCCAAAAGCGACTCTGGAATTTTTTGGTTTGAAGCCAGACATGACGTTGGTCGAGATATGGCCCGGCGGCGGGGGTTGGTATCAGGAGATTCTGGCGCCTTATATGCATGCTAATGGGACATATTATAGTGCGGGATTTGACCTTTCCGCAACAGAAGGCTATCGTTTTAAATCAAATAACGCGCTTGCGGCGCGGCTGGCCAGTGATGCCGACCTATATGGCAAAGTGATTGTGACGGAATTGGCTCCGCCGGCAAAGGTTGAAATTGCGCCGGCGGGTTCCGCCGATATGGTGGTCTCTTTCCGTAGTTTCCACAATTGGCAAAGGAGCGGCGTTGAGAAAGATGTCCTGAAAGCGGTCTTTACCGCCTTGAAGCCCGGGGGTATTTTTGGTATCACGGATCACAGAAGCGAGAAATCAACGGGCAAAGACGGTTATATCAACCCCGCTGATTTAAAGGCGGCGGCCGCTGAGGCGGGCTTCATTCTGGTGGCGACAAGCGAAATTAACGCCAATCCAAAAGATACGCATGTCCATGAAAAAGGTGTCTGGACATTGCCGCCGACCTTGGCGGGGAATGATGCGGATAAAGATAAAATGCGGGCTATCGGCGAAAGTGACCGGCTGACCATGAAATTCATGAAGCCAGCCCAATAGTCTCATAAATATGAAAAGGCCCTAAGCCACTTTACAGGCTTGGGGTCTTTTTTTGTTCTGTGCCTAAAAAAAATAGTGATTATTTCCCTTTGAGCAGCATGGCAATGCTTTGCGTCAGGTCTGTAGAGAGCTTTGACAATTCTCCGGCAGCGGCACTGATTTCCCCGGATGATGCGCCTGTACTCTCAATCATCTCGCTAATATGGGAGAGGTCCGAGGAAACTTCCTGAGACCGCTGGGCCTCACTTTGAATATTGGCGCTAATCTCGCCAGTGACGGCGTTTTGTTCGTCAACGGCAGAGCTGATCTCACCATTAATGGTGCTCATACTCTCTACCGTACCGGAAATTTCCTCTATGGCTTTCACCACGGCGCCGGTTGCATGCTGAATATCGGTAATTTTCGTTGAAATCTCGGTGGTTGCCGCTCTGGTTTGGCCGGACAGGGCCTTGACCTCTCCGGCGACAACGGCAAAGCCTTTACCGGCATCGCCGGCCCGCGCCGCTTCAATGGTGGCATTAAGGGCAAGTAGGTTGGTTTGATTGGCGATTTCTTCGATCAACTTAATAACTTCACCGATTTCGTTGGCGGATTGGCTGAGTTTTGTGATCATCTCTTTACTGATATTGGTTTCATTTACGGCTTGCTTGGTGACTTTGCCGGCCTCTTCAATATTGCGCATGATTTCCCGAATGCTTGCGGTTAACTCCTCTGTTGCGGAGGCAACCCCCTGAATGCTTGCGGTTGTTTGTTGGGAATTTATGGTAACAGCGGCGGTTTTCTGGCCGGATTCAGTGGCAACCTGTGACATATTCTCGGAGGTTGAACTTAGCTCCGTTGCCGCCGCCGCGACGCCTTCTGAAATTTGCATCACGACTTTTTCTACCGCAACCTGATCTGTGATGATATCCCAGGTGAGCATTGGGCCGAGATAGGTATCTTTATCATCCGTGATCGCGCTGACATTCAGGAGCAGGGTTTCTTCACCGAGACTGATGCGGGCAGAATGCGGCAGGTTGCCGGGGTCAGACAGAATCCCCCGCTGCATGATGGGCTTCTTATGGAAAATATCAATACAGCTTCCCAGCGCCTGCTCGGCGGTGATGGGCAGCAGATGTTCAATTTTGCGCAAGGTATTCACGCTGGTTTCATTGGCATAATCAATCTTGAAACTCTCAGGATCACAGGTCAGGACATTGAGCGGCATTTTATCCAGCATATTCATCAGGCGAACTGTTTTCTTTTCTGTTTTATGCTGCTGCGTTATGATGCTCCATGTTAAGATGAAAGTATCCTCGCCCATTGCTGTGACAAAAAGATCAAGAAACTCATCACCCAGAGTAATCACCGTTCGGTAAGGCAGATTCTTCGGATCGTTGAGCATGCTGCGCTGGTGGCTGGGAACTTTATGAAATACGTCAATGCAGGTACCAATGAGGTCTTTGGGATCTATAGGCAGAAGATGCTTTAACGTATCAAGTGTCTCTATGCTTTGCTGATTGGCATAGGTGATGGTAAAGCTTTCTTTATCGCATAGCATGACATTAATGGGAATGGTTTCGAGTATGGTAAGATATAAATCAGATGCATCATCTTGCGCGTTGATGGCTGACATTGGGGCGATATCGGCTGGCTCATTGTTTTTCATGGACTTGAAAAGCATGATTATTCTCCATTACGGGTTATTTCGGTGGCGTAAGAGGTTTAAGCCGAACGCTATTTAAACTAACAACAGTTTTAATATTAATTTTATATAATATAGAGTCTTTATAAACTCTTAACTGACCGTCCTGAATAGATAAAACGATCAGGAAATACCTTCTTATGAGAATCATCGGGTTCAAGATGTAATGACTATAACAGTGATTTCCTAATGCTGCTCATCACCTTTCATGCCGATGGACCACATGAATCCAACGACGCCGCCTTTGAGGACGGGCAGCAGGGCCAGTGATATAACGATGGCGGCGGCGGCCCAGAAAATCATTTGGGCAACCACGGGCGGTTGATAATTTACTTCGACAATAACCAGGGCCGGAACGATGATATGGGCAGTGATGAAAATCGTGAGATACGGCGGAAAATCATCGGCGCGTATCTGCCCGATGGGGGCGGCGCAATTTGAACATTCTTCGGCAAGTTTCAAGTAGCCGGAGAATATTTTCCCCGCCTCACAGCTGGGGCATTTTCGCTTAAAGCCCGCCACTATTGACCGGATTTTTCCGTGACGGGGAAAGCTGATTGGCGGTGTTTCCGGGGTCATTTTTTCTTCCCTGATTAAAATGACGATGATTATTTTTTAAGGCGCGTGATCAGACTGGATGTATCTAACCGGTTGCCGCCTGCGGCCTGGATTTCCTTATAAAATTCATTCACCAAGGCGGTCACCGGTAATTTAGCCCCGTTATTTTGGGCTTCTGCCAGCACAATATCAAGGTCTTTACGCATCCAGTCAACCGCAAACCCAAAATCAAACTGATCCTCGATCATGGTTTGATGGCGATTTTCCATCTGCCATGATTGCGCCGCCCCTTTGGATATGACCTCCACCACAGCCATGGGGTCAAGCCCGGCGGCGGCGGCGAAATTCAGGCCTTCTGACAGGGCCTGCACCAGACCGGCAATGCAAATCTGATTAACCATTTTGGTCAGTTGGCCACTGCCGGCGGGGCCGAGCAATTTGGTTTTCTGGGCGTAGCTTTGTAAGATGGGATCAATTTTCTGAAAGATGGCTTCTTCGCCGCCAACCATGATGGTTAAGCGCCCCTTCTCTGCCCCGGCCTGCCCGCCGGATACGGGGGCATCAAGGAAATGCAGCCCCTTTTCCTGCGCCGCCGCGTCCAATGCCCGCGCAACAGTTGCCGATGCGGTGGTATGGTCGACGAATATGGCCCCGTTTTTCATGCCGGAAAAGGCTCCGTCCGGCCCCAATGTTATGGCTTTGATATCATCATCATTGCCAACGCAGGCAAAGACAATATCGGCATCCCTTGCGGCCTCGGCAGGGGTTTGGGCATAATGGCCGCCATATTCCGCCGCCCATTTTTCTGCCGTTGCGGTTGTACGGTTATAAACGGTGACGCCATAGCCGGCCCTTTGCAGATGACCGGCCATGGGATAGCCCATAACCCCAAGGCCCAAGAAGGCGATTTTGACATCACGCATAGGTTCCGTCCTTAATAATGTGGTGGCTTTTCATGTATTATGCTGCCATCTTCTGATGGGTTTTCAGGCGACGGATTCTCGAGATTTTCCAAACGTTCCCTGGCCCGCGCAAGA
>JALSHF010000178.1 GCA_026982375.1 Emcibacter sp.
ATGGCAGCAGAACGCCTATGGCCCACAGCCATGAACTCCAGAAATTTTTCATATGCTGCCTGTGTCAGGGCATATCTGCCGCACATATCTTGCTTGCCTATCCTTCAAAAAACATTATCTTGTAGCAGAATAATGAGATTTGTATAAAATAAAAATGCGTCCTGATGAGAATAAGACTGATGAGTGACAAGGCACCAAACCGGCTATTGCAATCGGTCAAAGGACATCTGCGGGCGGCCGTGATCGCCGTGGTTTTCGGACTGACGGCATACGGGCTTGTCCATATTCTCATATGGGCGGTTCGGACAATTGAAACCTTATAAAGAGAATGACATAATGAGAAAGCTATTCGGGTATTTTTTTGGACTTTTTATATTAATAATTTATATCCTGCTTATTGTGCGCCTTGGTGATGCCATTTTTCCCATGCATGCTGCCGTGGAAATGTTATTTTATGCGGTAACAGGTCTCATCTGGATTTTCCCGGCCATGTGGTTTATCCGCTGGTGGTACAAACCCAAACAACCCAATAATCAATAGAGGCAAACATGAAAATATTCTTTAGAAGTTTTTTGATCATCTTGGGGCTGGCCCTTGCCGGATGCAGTAATAATACCGTTGCCCCCACAGAATCGCTTCAGCATCGTCAAAATATGGACGAGACCAATTATGCCAATACCTATGATGAGAAATCCGTGGCAAATGCCGCCTCTGATTTTCTGGGCGGCGGATCAGAGGCAATTGCGAAGGTGATCGAAAAAGCTTTTAAAGATCACGGACGGCCCAACGGCTATATCATCGGCACAGAGGGCAGCGCCGCATTGGTGGTCGGCCTTCGGTACGGCGACGGCACATTGTCACATAAGATCGAGGGCAACAGCCGCCTCTATTGGAAAGGCCCCAGTATCGGCTTTGATGTGGGCGTCAATGGCTCACGGGTTTTTGCGCTGGTTTATAATTTACATGACGTCGAAGAATTATATCAGCGCTTTCCCGCCGTTGAGGGCAGCCTCTATTATATCGGCGGTGTTGGCATGAATTATCAGCAGCGCGGTGACATCATCATCGCCCCCATCCGCGTGGGGGTTGGCCTGCGGGCCGGGGTCAATCTGGGCTATATACATTTCACCAAAGAAAGAAGCTGGATTCCTTTTTAAGAAGATGCTCCATGGAATATTATTGCCACAGGCCCATGATGCCCTCTGTCAATAATTTAAGGCCAACCAGAAACAGCAGGCCATAACAGATGATGTAAAATATTACATTTGAGACGCGGTTGTGCATCCAAATGCCAAGCCAGACGCCTATGGGGGCGAAAGGCAATAGATACAGCGACATTGTCAGATTATCCAGTGACAGCTGCCCGAGCCAGGCGTAAGGGATGATTTTGACATAATTGACAATGATGAAAAACATCACCGATGTCCCGACCAGAACGGTTTTATCCAGTTTCAGCGGGAAAATATATTGCGACAATGGCGGCCCGCCAGCATGGGCGACAAAACTGGAAAATCCGCTTAAAGCCCCAAGGATACTGCCTTTCACTGCATTTTGTTCCATTTTTTGTTCTTGGGATGGTGCCCGCGCCTGACGCCTTTGTACGAACCAGTAGTTACCCACAAAATACAAGGCCATTATGCCGACAATAACCCTGATCATATCAGCATTCATCATGCTGAACGTAAAGCCGCCAATGGTAATGCCAACAATCGCGCCGGGGATCAGGATTTTGAGAGTCCTCGCGTCCCAGCTCCTGCGATATTCCC
>JALSHF010000179.1 GCA_026982375.1 Emcibacter sp.
CCAATGTTCCGGCGTTCCCGCCCCGCTTTTCCCCATAAAGCCGACCGCATGGCTGTCATCCACCATGACAAGGGCGTCATATTTATCGGCAAGATCACAAATGGCCGGCAGATTGGCCAGAATACCATCCATGGAGAAAACCCCGTCAGTGGCAATCATGCGAAATCTGCAATCCTGCGCCTCCTGCAGGCATTTTTCGAGCGCGGCCATATCATTATTGGCATAACGCAGCCGCCTGGGCTTGGACAGACGCACCCCGTCAATAATACTGGCATGATTTAAGGCATCGGAGATAATGGCATCTTCCGGCCCCAGCAGCGTTTCAAAAAGACCTGCATTGGCGTCAAAACAACTGGGGTAGAGGATCACATCTTCCTGTTTCAGAAAATCCGCAAGACGGCGTTCCAGTTTTTTGTGAATATCCTGAGTGCCGCAAATAAAGCGCACCGATGACATGCCATAGCCATAGTGATCAAGGGCGGCTTTGGCGGTATCAATCAGGGTTTGATCATTGGACAGGCCCAGATAATTATTGGCGCAGAAATTTATATAAGGCTTGTTCCCGCCGCTATCAACGGTCACCTCAGATTGCTGGGGGCTGGTGATGACCCGCTCGGCCTTATAAAGCCCTTGATCTTTCAGACCCTGAAGCTGCTTTTGTAAAAATTCCGTATATCTATGGCCCATGATCTCTTGTCTTTCAAATCTGCTTTTATATAAATCCACTATATTAAATGCATAGTTTAATATAGTGGTCAAATTAAAAATATTTTATTATCTTGGATATTACCATGTTGACGATTATGGCGTTAGCACAATCATTAAGGCCCGCGCGGGCTTTTTTCCTGTATTTTCAATATAGTGGGGGACATCGGCCTCATATCGGGCGGTATCCCCGGGACGCAATTTAATATCATCTTTGCCATTGCGCACGGATAATGTGCCGTCCAGCAGGGTCAAATGTTCCATGGTACCCTCCGCATGGCCGTTTGATTCGAGTAGTCCGCCTGCCTCCATAACCATATTATACCATTCGGTTTTGGCCACAAGATCAATGGGGCCAAGAATTTTAAGGGCGCATTTGCCATCGGCGCTCTGGATTTCCGGGGTTTGATGGGCCTTGACATGGGTAATTTTTGAGGGCTGCGCGGCAGAAGCAGACTCATTGTTGAGCAAATCTGAAATGTCAATTTCCAGAGACTGGGTCAGGGCCCAGAGAATGGCCAGCGTGGGATTGGTGCGGCCCCGCTCAATCTGGGACAGCATGGATTTGGATACGCTCGACATTTGGGCCAGCTGCGCCAAAGTCAGTTTTTTTTCTGACCGCAGCTGCTTGATTTTCCGGCCAATATCCGGGGGCGAATTGCGGGGCATATCATACTGTTCCATTTAATGTATTATTTCCATTATAATGGACTTAAGGCGAAAAAGATAATGGAAAATTGACTTTAGGGGGAGATTGCCTAATATAATTTCAAGAAATAGCAAGAAGATTAGGCAGGGTTATGGAACAGGGATATTTTTAATGACGAAAAGCCGTAAAATTGGCATGGTTGTGGGTCTGCTGTTTCTGGGAATTTCCCTGTTTGTCCCGCCGCCGGAAGGCATGAGTGATCTGGCATGGCGCACATCGGGGATTGCCCTGCTGCTCGCCGCATGGTGGGCGACAGAGGTCTTGCCCATTCCGATCACATCCCTGTTGCCTTTGTTGTTATTTCCGGCCCTTGGGGTCATGACCATGGCAGAATCCGCCGTCCCTTATGCCCGCCCGACCATATTTTTATTGCTGGGGGGGTTTATCATTGCCACGGCACTGGCGCGGTGGAATCTGCACCGGCGTCTGGCCCTGAATATTCTGGTACGGGTCGGGGATAATCCCTCGGCGATCATTGGCGGTTTCATGGTGGCCACGGCCATTCTGTCCATGTGGATCAGCAATACGGCCAGTACGATCATGATGATCCCTATTGCGCTGTCTCTGGCCAGTGAAATGGTGAAAGACCAGAGCAAAAAGCATCAGGGGTTTATCCTGTGCCTTGTTCTGGGCATTGCCTATTCCGCCAGCATCGGCGGCCTTGGCACGCCCATTGGCACACCGCCAAATCTTTTTGTGGTTGGCTTCATGCGCGAAACCTATGATATTGAGATCAGCTTCCTCACCTGGATGATGTTTGGTATTCCGACGGTGGTGGTCATGGTGCCGATCGCCTGGTTTGTCCTGACCAGATGGGCCTATCCGTTTAACCTGTCCGATGCGCCCATTGCCCAAAGCCTTCTTCATGAGGAATTGGACAGCATGGGGCCGATGTCCACGCCTGAAAAGCGGGTGGCCATGGTGTTTCTTGGTGTGGCGGGCTGCTGGATTTTTCGGGTGCCGGTTCAGGAAAATTTGCAAATTATGTTATGGCTCAATGATGCCATGATCGCTATCGGCGGGGCGACAATATTATTTATGATTCCCTCAGGCTGCAAAACTGAAAAAGCCACCGCCCTGCTGGATTGGGAAAGCGCCAATAAAATTCCCTGGGGCGTCTTGCTTTTGTTTGGCGGGGGCCTAAGTCTGGCGGCGGGGGTTAAGGTCTCCGGCCTTGCTCTTTGGCTGGGTACGGCCTTGTCGGCACTGGGCAGCATGCCGCTTATTCTGATGGTTCTTTGTTTGGTGGCTCTGGTGATTTTCATGACGGAATTGACCAGCAATACGGCAACGGTGGCGACATTATTGCCGGTGCTTGGGGCCTTGTCCGCCACCACAGGTATAGATCCGATGATGTTGTTTGCGCCGGTTGCCCTGGCGGCCAGCTGCGCCTTTATGTTGCCGGTGGCAACCGCGCCCAATGCGGTGGTCTATTCCAGCGGAAAAGTCACCATACCCCAAATGGCCAATGCCGGTTTTCGCCTGAATCTGGTGGCGATCATTGCCGTGACCTCCTTGTCCTATGGTTTGGTGCCGATTATCTTTGGCTAAGCTTCTGATAAGTTTTTTGTGGACTTTTTTTCGAATCGGCCCATATATGTCAGTATGACGATGAAGATGAAAAATACCTCATACCCCTCTGGACGCGCGTTTCGCAAGATGCATGGGTTGGGCAATGATTTTGTGATATTTGACGCACGGGCGGAGCCGCTTGATCTGACGGCGGATCAGGCGCGCCATATTGCGGGCCGGAGGCTTGGCATTGGCTGCGATCAGGTCATCACCATATTGCCCAGCGCCAAGGCCGATGCCTTCATGCGGATACAGAATGCGGACGGCAGCGAAGTGAATGCCTGCGGCAATGCCGCGCGCTGCGTCGGGAATATTCTTTTGACCGAAGGCGATGGGAAGAAGGTGACGATTGAAACGCTTGCGGGCCTATTGACGGTCGTGCGGGACGGGGGTTTGATCATGGTTGATATGGGCAAGCCAAAGCGGTCGTGGCATGAAATTCCACTCTCTAAAATCATGGCTCAAAATATAAATACGGACAATCTGGATTTGACGGTGGGGCCGTTGAGTAACCCTGCGGCGGTCAATATGGGTAATCCCCATGTGGTATTTTTTGTGGATGATGTTGAGGCCATCGCGTTACATGAACTTGGCCCGCAAATTGAAAATCACGCATTATTTCCCGAGCGCGTGAATGTGAGCATCGTCGAAGATCGCGGAGAGGGCCATTTGCGCCACCGGGTCTGGGAGCGCGGCGCGGGCATCACAGCGGCTTGTGGTTCTGCGGCCTGCGCCGTAATCGTTGCGGCATCGATACGAAATATTGTGAGCCGTCAGGCCACCATTGAAATGGACGGCGGCCTGCTTCACATGACATGGGATAATAATGACCATGTGCAAATGTCTGGCGGCGCGACCTATGTTTATGACGGCTTTATTGACCTGACTGATTTGGGCCAAATGTCATGACATCCGGCTTTGACAATAGGGCAGAAGTGGTTACATTTGGCTGCCGGCTCAATACATATGAATCCGAGGTTATGAAAAAACATGCGGCAGAAGCGGGCCTTGAAAATACCGTTATTTTTAACACCTGCGCCGTGACCGCAGAGGCGACACGCCAAGCGCGCCAGGCCATTCGCCGCGCGCGCAAAGAAAGCCCGGATGTCAAAATAATCGTGACGGGCTGCGCGGCCCAGGTCAATCCCGATGAATTTATCGCCATGGCCGAGGTCGATCAGGTCATGGGCAATGAAGAAAAACTTCATGCCGAAAATTATAAGAATTTTGGCCCTGATTTTGGATTAGAGAAGTCGGAGAAACCGCTGATCAATGATATCATGGCCGTGCGCGAAACGGCCAATCATCTGATTGAGGGTTACGCCGAACGCACCCGTGCCTTTGTTCAAGTTCAGAATGGCTGCGATCATCGTTGCAGCTTTTGCATCATTCCTTACGGCCGGGGCAACAGCCGGTCCGTGCCGGCGGGAGATGTTATTGCGCAAGTGAAACGATTAGTTGATAATGGCTATAACGAGGTGATTATCACCGGCGTTGACATTACCTCTTATGGTCCGGACCTTCCCGGAAACCCTAGCCTTGGAACGCTTTGCCAGAAGATATTGAAACTCGTTCCGGATTTGAAACGATTACGTTTAAGCTCGATAGATTCCATTGAGGCCGATGAGGCATTATTTCAAGTCATTACGCAGGAAGAACGAATGATGCCCCATTTACATCTCAGTCTTCAGTCCGGCGATGACATGATATTGAAGCGTATGAAACGCCGCCATTCACGGCAGGACAGCATTGATTTTTTCAACCGCGTGCGGGCCGCCCGCCCCGATGTGGTGTTTGGCGCGGATATCATCGCGGGCTTTCCCACGGAAACGGAAGAGATGTTTCAAAACAGCCTGAGGCTGGTGACGGAATGTGATCTCACATATCTTCATGTTTTCCCCTATAGTGTCCGCGAAGGCACCCCGGCGGCCAGAATGCCGCAGGTGGACAAGCAGATTCGCAAAGAGCGCGCCGCCCGTTTAAGGGCTCTCGGCGATCAACAGTTTGATCGTTATATGACCTCACAAATTGGTAAAAGCCTGTCCATTCTTGTGGAAAAACATCTGACAGAAGATAAGTCGGTCATCGGCCATACGGAATATTTTGCGCCCGCGAAAATAATGGCCCTTTATTCTCTGGATAATTTAAAGCCGGGATATATTGCCAAGGCCCGGGTAACAGGTTATGAAAACGGCATTCTTATCACGGAACTTGACCCTTAATGACGGAAGATATGGCAAATAAGAAAAAAGGCTGGTTTAGCCGCCTGAAAGACGGATTAAAACGCAGCAGCACGGCCCTTAGCAGCGGCATTGGGGATATTTTCGTTAAAAGAAAACTGGATGCGGCCACCATAGAGGAGCTGGAAGATCTTTTGATCATGTCCGACCTTGGGGCGGCTGTCAGCCGGTCTGTATGCGAGACCTTATCAAAAAATCGTTTTGACAAGGAAATCGCGCCTGACGAAGTGCAGGCGGCCCTGGCCCGCGAGATTGCAGAGATTCTGCGGCCTGCGGCAATCCCCCTGACGATTGATGCGGGCCATAAGCCTTATATTATTTTGATGGTCGGCGTGAATGGCTCAGGCAAAACCACCACTATCGGCAAATTGGCCAAAAAATTCCAGAATGAAGGAAAGTCAGTGATGCTTGGCGCGGGGGATACATTCCGCGCGGCGGCCATTGAGCAATTGCAGGTCTGGGGCGAACGAAACAATGTGCCGGTTGTCTCTGGCAAGGTTGGGTCAGACGCGGCGGGCCTTGCCTATGATGCCATACAGCGGGCGCGGGCGGAAAATTGTGATGTCCTGATGATTGACACCGCTGGCAGGCTGCAAAATAAAAGCCACCTCATGGCGGAACTTTCCAAGATCATTCGGGTGATTAAAAAACAGGATGAGGCGGCGCCTCATGCGACCTTGCTCGTTCTGGACGCCACAACGGGACAGAATGCGGTACAACAGGCAAAGGTTTTTCAGGAGGCCGCCGATGTATCAGGCCTGATCATGACCAAGCTTGACGGCACGGCCCGGGGCGGTGTTCTTGTGTCTATTGCCGAAAAATTCGACCTGCCGATTCATGCTATCGGGGTCGGCGAATCCATAGATGATCTGCAATCTTTTGATGCGGATGATTTCTCAAAAATGTTAGTAGGTCTAGAAACATGAGTGACAGTAAAAAACAACTTTTAAAGATTTTCATCGAAGTATTCCCGCTCGTGATGTTTCTTTATACTTATGATGCCAAAAATTGGGAAAGTGTTTATCTTGCAACAGCGGTATTCATGGGGGCAATGCTGATCTCCATGGTCGCGTCGAAGCTGGTCTTTAAAAAAATTGGCCTGATATTATGGATTTCCGGCTTCTTTGTCGGGGTTCTGGGGGGCCTGACCTTATATTTTCGTGATCCGATGTTTATCAAAATGAAGCCCACGATTTTCAATGGCCTTTTGGCAATCACTCTGCTCGGGGGAGTATATTACAAGAAATATTTCCTGAAGAATGTATTCGAAGCTGGCTTTCCCCCGATGCCTGATGAAATATGGAAGAAGCTTTCCTTCCGATTCGGTCTGTTTTATGTTTTCAATGCGGGGCTGAATGAGGTTATCCACCGGAATTTTTCTTTTGAAACATGGCTTGAAACCAAAATCTGGATCGGGGTGCCTTTGGGTATTCTTTTTATGATGGCGCAAATGCCCATGCTGATGAAATATATGGAAGTTGACGAAAAGCCGTGAGAATTAAACTCTGATATCGATGATTTGACCGGGGCGGGTATCGACGGGTTTGCTGCTGCCGAGACTTTCGCGAAGATTAAGATTCACCCCTTGATTTTGAGCCCCGATATTACCTACAGAGCTATCATCCACAGAAAATTCAGATTTTAATTTTTCGATATTGTCAGCTTTCAGACGGTCCTGAAGCTTTTTAAGGGCATCCCGATTGGCGTCTATCCTGTTCTGGCGATCGGAATCCTGCGCGGCCTTGCTGCTTTGTTCAGCGTTATTATCTTTAAGCTGGCGATCTTGCAGGGCTTGTTGCTGCTGACGTTGATTGGGGTCAATCAATCCGTTCAGGGAAGCCAGCAATTGTGAGTTTGAGGTAATATTCATTGTAAGCCCGAGTTTAATTTACAATATTTAATGTATCACTAATATAGCAGCTATGCCCGGTCTTTCTGAGGGGAAATGGTCACTTTTCTGTGACCATGGTCTGTGACTATGGAGACAGCGGCTATTTTACGCCTATTTTAACAGAATTTCCAGTTGTTTTTTTATCTGTGGTTTTAAGGCGTCCGGGGCGAATTTTTCGGCCTGTTCCAAGGACTTAATGGCGTCCGATTTTTGGCCCAGCATCATATAGGCCTTGGCCAGCCGGAACCAGCCTTCTGTATTTTCAGGATTCTCATCCATTTTCCGGGCTAAACGCGCGACCATACTTTTGATCAGGGCTTCTTGCTCTTCTGCCGACATTTCAGCTATGGCTTTGCGATCGTCTTCGCTTAAAGGAGGGGCAACCGCCGTTGAATTTGTAACAGCGATACCCAGATCATTCTGTGCCTTGTCGATCCAGCGCTGTACAGACCTGCGCCATGGGGCATCGGCCGGGCTGGCGGCCATCAACGCCTGCCAATTTACCAAGGCCTGATCCACATTACCGGCCTGATATTCGGCCAAAGCCAGATAATGACGAACGCCGGGGTTGTCGGCTTGTATTTTTTGGGCGCGATCAAGGGCAAGAAGCGCTGCCGGACTGACCCGGCCATCGCTTAACATAATAAGACTTTCACTAAACATTAAGGCGGCGTCAATATTGTCGCTGTCCAGTTCAAACCAACGCTGGAAGGCCTCTGCCGCTTTGACCCTGTTCTGAAGGTCTGTCTGATATTGGCCGAGGGCGCGCCAGGCATAGATATTTCCGGGGACATCATCGGGGTTTTCGACCAAATAGGTCTGTATTTTGGCGACTTCCGCGAGCATCTCGGGGGTCGCGCTGTTATCTTTTATCCTTTGCGCCGTGGAATGGGCCTGATCTTTAAGGGCAAAATCCGGCATGCCGGGCATGCCGATATTCAAGTAAAATGCCGTAGAGCCTAAAAGAACAAGGGTTATGATTACCGTAAGAAGCTTTAATGATGTTTCATTGTTTTTTGGTTCAATGGTATTTTTTTCCGAAGAAATTCTTAACAGTCGGCGTTCGATTTCAAGCCGCGCGGCGGCAACTTCTGCGGGGCTTAAGACGCCATTGTCGAGATCGGATTGAAGCTCTGATAGCTGGGCTTTATATACAGCAATATTTTTAACATTATTTTTTGAGCTGCTTCCCGGGATATTTTCTGAAGCCGTAAGATCACTTTGGTATCGGTATAACGGCACCAGCATCAGGGCAAGCGCAAGGAGAAATATAAGAGATAAGGCCAGCCAGATCATCATTGGTTATCCCCTTTTATGATCTTTTCAAGATGTTTTTCTTCTGCGGCTGTCAAGGGCCGGGCAATATCCTGCTCCGGCTTTCGCCGGATGGTGCGAAAAATCAAAAACCCCCCGACGAGTAAGAGGGCGATTGGCCCGAGCCAAAGAATAACCGTGGCAGAATTAAAAGGCGGTTTCAGAAGCACCCAGTCGCCGTAACGGGTGGTCATAAATTTAAAAATTTCCGGGTCCGTTTTTCCGGCGCTGATTTGCTCCCTGACAATAGCCCTGAGATCCTGAGCTAATTCTGCGTCGGATTCAACGATGGATTGATTTTGGCAAACAAGGCAGCGTAACTGTTTCATAAGATGCTGCGCTCTGGCTTCCTGCTCGGGGTCTTGAAGCCGGTCTTTATCAACACCAATGGCACCGGCGTTTAAGACAAGCGTCATAAAAAGGATAGGGATTAACAGAAATTTCATGACGTGCCTTCCTGCTGTAAATTCCTGATTATGGGCAGAATACGATCCTCAACCTGTATCTGATGGATGGGGCCAATATGTTGATAGCGGATGATGCCATTCTTGATGATGAATGTTTCCGGCGTGCCGGTAACGCCCCAGTCAATGGCGACACGCCCCTTAAGATCTGTGCCGATTTTATCATAGGGATTGCCAAGGCTTTTGAGAAAGCTAAGGCTGTTTTTGGGGCGGTCTTTATAGGCAATACCATGTAATTTCACGCCGTCAAGCTTGCTCAAAAGCTCAAGGGCCGGATGTTCAACCCGGCAAGGCCCGCACCATGAGGCAAAAAAATTGACGATGACGATATTTTCAGGATCAAGCAGGTCTTCGGTGCTAAGCCCAATGCCGTCCCCCTGCAGCGGCGGCAGGGAAAAATCCGGCACAGGTTTATCGATCAGGGCCGAAGGAATCTCGCTCGGTTTCAGGCTTAAACCGATCATAAAGGCGATGAGAATACCCGCGAAAACAAACAACGGAAGAAATCTTTTAAGGGGCATGTTTCACCTTTCTGGACGCTTTTTGTCTTTGCGGCGTGCCAATGCGGTAGCGGCGATCGCTTAAAGAGATCAATCCCCCCAGCACCACAATGGTGGTGCCAATCCAGAACCAGACCTGCATAGGCTTATAATAGGCCCGAATGCCCCAGCGCCCCTGGCCCTGTGATTCCCCGATAACGACGAACAGATCGCCCGCCATCGTGGTTTTTACGTCGCCTTCGGTTGTGGTGATCGGGGATGAGACATAGGTTCTGGTCTCAGGATAGGCCATGAAGCTTTTCCCGTTTTCTTCTGCGTTCTTTGGCGAAACAGAAATGATGCCGCGCACAGCCGTGTAATTGGGGCCGGCGACGGGTATGACATCTTTTAAGGTCAGGCGATAATCGCCAATGGTCATATCTTCCCCTAGCCCCATGACTTTCTGGGCTTCTATTGTCCAGGCAGATGTTCCGACGATGCCCAGAAGGCCAACGGCAAAACCAAAATGGCCAAGGGTCATTCCCCAGCTTGATCGCGGTTGACGCCTTAGGCGGCTCATACTGTCCTTGAAGGGGACTTGAAATAATTTAATTCTATTGGACAGTTCCTGCAATGAAGACAGCAGCAGCCAAACGCCGATGCCAATCCAGACCGCCGGCATAATCGCCCCGCCATATGTGGCATAAAAAGTCATCAGGCCGGCCAGCAGGGCGATTCCTGTAACCGCCATCAGGCGTTGATTAATGCCTTTAATGTCGGCCCGTTTCCACTTTAAATGCGGCCCGTAAACCATGGTAACCACCAGAGGAATCATCAGCAAACTAAAAACCAGATTAAAGAACGGGGCGCCTACAGAGGATTTCACCCCGAAAAAAGCATCACTGAGCAGGGGATGCATGGTGCCATAAAGCACCACAGCCGTCGCCACCGACAGAAACAGATTATTGATCATCAGGCCGCTTTCCCGGCTTATGGGGGCAAACAGGCCGCCGGCCTGCAGCTTGTCAGAACGTATGGCAAATAATAACAGGCTGCCGCCAATAACAAGCGCCAGAAACACCAGAATATATAATCCGCGCTCAGGATCTGTGGCAAAGGCATGGACAGAGGTGATGATCCCCGACCGGACAATGAAGGTGCCGAGCAGGCTGAAGGAAAAGGCAATGATCGCGAGTAATATGGTCCAGCTTTTCAAGGTATCGCGTTTCTCGACCACAATGGCGGAATGCAGCAGGGCCGTCGCCACAAGCCACGGCATGAAGGACGCATTCTCCACCGGATCCCACGCCCACCAGCCGCCCCAGCCCAGCTCGTAATAGGCCCACCATGACCCAAGAACGATGCCAATGGTCAAAAACACCCAAGCCAGCAATGTCCATGGCCGAACCCATCTGGCCCATGCCGGATCAACGCGCCCTTCGATCAGGGCGGCAATGGCAAAGGAAAAAACCACTGACAGGCCCACATAGCCCAGATATAAAAACGGCGGATGGAAAACAAGCCCCGGATCCTGAAGCAACGGGTTCAGGCCATTGCCTTCGAACGGCACATCAGCCAGACGGTCAAAGGGGTTGGAGGTGAGCAGCATGAACAGGTAAAAACCGATGCCAACCATGGCCTGCACGGATAAGACCCGCGCCCGCAGGCTTTTGGGCAGGCCCCGGCCAAAATAGGCAACCATCGCCCCGAATAACGCCAGAAACATCACCCAGAATAATAATGAGCCTTCATGATTACCCCATACGCCGGAAATTTTATAGAGCAGCGGCTTCAGAGAATGGCTGTTGCGGGCAATCACAGCCACAGAGAAATCGGAAATCAGATAGGAATAGGTCAGGGCCAGAAAAGCCAAAAGGGAAAAGAAAAACTGGCCGTAAGCGGCGGGCTGGCCCAGCATCATCATGCGCGCGCTCCCTTGTGCCGCACCGATCATGGGAAAAATGGCCTGGATCACCGCAAGCCCCAACGCAAGCACAAGAAAATAATGACCTAATTCTGCGATCATAAGGCGTCATCTTTCTGCTGTGTTTCGGCGGTTCTACGCTGCCATTCGCCGCGCTTTTTCAGGCTGTCGACCACTTCTTTGGGCATATAGGTTTCATCATGTTTGGCCAGGACTTCGGAAGCGACAAAAACGCCGTCTTCATTCATGGCACCTTCGGCGACAATGCCCTGCCCCTCGCGGAATAAATCCGGCAGCAATCCTTCGTAGGTTACCGCAACAGATTCATTGCCGTCCGTGACGACAAAGTGATTGATGAGAATTCCGGCATTTTCCCGGCTTGCGAAGCTATCCTCTTCCACCAAACCACCAAGGCGGAAATTTTGCCCCGGCCCGATGTTTCTTTCGACAATTTCCGTGGGATCATAAAATAATCGAATGCTGTCTTCCAGCGCGCTCAGAACAAGAAGAACGCCCAGCCCAAGCACGGTGATGGACGTCAGAAGGAAATATAAACGGCGTTTTTTTCGCGCCCCTGCCTTTAATCCGATTCTGGTCATTCTGTCATCCTTGAAATATAAAATGGAGAAATATAACAATAGGGCATTTAATTCTGTTTCCCTGATAAATCACTGAGCTGCTTTTCCAATAGGCG
The DNA here is from genome assembly GCA_026982375.1 of Emcibacter sp. Classification (GTDB taxonomy): domain Bacteria; phylum Pseudomonadota; class Alphaproteobacteria; order Sphingomonadales; family Emcibacteraceae; genus Paremcibacter. The sequence goes on from JALSHF010000179.1 coordinate 11,993, forward strand.
CAAATCATTTTCATCGTTCTTTTTCGATCGCCAGCTGGATAAAGCCATAATCACGAGAACGACGGCTGTCGCGACATAACTGGACAGGATATATATATCATTTGAATGTAATATTTGTTGCATAAATTCTGCCATCATCCCTGCTCCCCGCCCAATTGGATTCGTATCGCGCGTACCCGCCGCCGCAAAATAAGGCTTTGGATACGCCAGATAAGGACCGTGATGAAAAACATGTTAAAAG
>JALSHF010000180.1 GCA_026982375.1 Emcibacter sp.
CATGCCAGATGGTTTCAATCTGTCCTTTGCTATTCTGGTTGGTACAACGCTCTTATGGGCTATTCCGATGACGATCCTTTGGCAGCGGCTTTACCTGCTGGGCCCTGAACATCTTATCCGCAGGAAAGTCTGGCCGCTCATCACCCGCAGCCTGAAATTGATCAATCATTCCCTGATATTTTTTGGTCTGATTCTGGTGGCCGGCGCCGCCGTAGCCTGGGGCATATTATATCTCAGGATTTTTAGCGGATCAGAGAAAATGACCGGCACCATCACCCGGATGGGCGATATGGAATATGCGCTTTATGCCAGCGGCTTGCTCGCCTTGATATTTTTCCTGTTGATCATTTCCTTAAGGTTCAGTCTGGCCTTTTCGTCCCTGACTATTGGCAAGCCTTTACGCTTTACCACATCATGGCGCATGACCCGCAAAAACACCTTTCGCATGCTGATCACTACGCTCCTGAGCAGTCTGCCCATAGCAGGGATATACAGCGTCCTTTTATGGGTGGCAGAATATTATTTTAACATTGATCTATTGGCGGGAACGGCCCAAAATCCAGATATGGATCCAGATATGATTTATATATTTATTCTGATATTTGCGCCCTTGTTATCATTGCCGCTCGCAACATTATGTTCCCTGACCTCTACCTTTTACCGCCATTGCGGTTGCCCGGAATTCAGCGAATCGACAAATTAGGTATCATTTGATTCACTCCAGACCATTAACAGCAAAAACCAGAATTTGTGTCACCTGTGCCGACCGGAAATTATTGTCAGAAATCAGAATCAAGCTACGGCGGCCATCTTTGAGTCTCTTGCCAAAGCTGATGCCTTCTATATTATCGACCACAATGCCAAATTTCCCAATGTCCGCCAGAAGTGTTTTTTGCGCCGGCTGATAAGGCCTCTCTTTCAAGCTGTCAAAATTTAAAACATCCGTGGCACCCGACAAATCCGCCAGAAACAGTTTTACCGACAGGCCAGCCCCGAAAGAAAAAGATCTTTCCACCACAATATATTTATTCGTCGAAACGGCCAGAATATCCACCACGCCCGAGACGGAAAAATTGCCAACGGGCAGGGTTTCTTCATGAACCGGGCTGACGTTATAGACATATTCATGACGCGGCTGGCCGCTGGCAATATCCAATTGCAGCAACCGCAACGGGGCGCCATGATCAACATTTGCCTCTTCACCGTCTTGAATAAGCGGCCCTTCTGTGCTGACCATAATTGATTTCTGATCCGATGATACGGTCAGGGCCTCAAAGGCCAGGTTATCACGAATGCCTTTTCCCTCTGCCACCATATATTTTTGCGGCACCAGAAAGTCACGGATATAATTACCGCTGCGCGTCATCTCCCGAATAAAGGGATTGACGCCTTTTCTGGCATGGCCTTCGCTCGTCCAGAAATAACTATTGCCCGCCGGCGACAGGCGCAGGGCCTCGGGATCCACAGAGGCCTTTCTGCCAAAGAATTCAGGCTTTGGAAACATGCTGCCATCAGGGCGTTTGATAAAATGCATGTCGCTTAAATGCCAGCCTTTAAAACCAGAAGCCTCAAAATCCAGTTTTAATTCATAGAAACGCGCCGGATTATTTTCCGACCGATCATCACTGATGGCCACATAACGGCCCGTTTCAGGAATATAATCCAGCGACGACAAGCCCCCCACCACCGTATCCTTATAGGCCCAACCATGAGGAATCACCTGCTGCCCAATATAATCAAGCGATATTTCATCCGCATGAATGGGAAAAGATAGAGCGATATATAGAAATATACTGCTAAGAAATTTAAAGCTAAGTTGATTCATTCCGGTTTCCTATAGAATGCAATTTAAATTTATCCCATTTTGACCGATTGATGTTTTTTTACAACCATTTTTGGTTATATGGTTCTTTTCTGCTTAATAAAAATCAGAGATGTATTTAAAAACCATATATTTCAATGCATTACCCATGAATCCAACATTAAGATCAAAGCATTGACTTTACCGAAGCTTAGCTCTACACTCCCTTAAGATCAACCAATTAACTCTAAGAGGTTAATATGCGCCAAGTCACTGAAATAGAAGTTAAAAAAAGATTCTATTTAGATAATCCATGGTGGGATATAAATAAAACCTACACTACAGGTTTCAAACATAAACGTGCATATTTTGATGGTTTATTATCTTTACTAACAGAAAAGGATATTAATAGAGCCATTGTTCTTATGGGGCCGCGCCGCGTTGGAAAAACAGTTCTTTTAAAGCAAATGATAGAAGATCTAATTTCAACAAAAACAATTGATCCCAAGTCTATTCTCTATCTCTCTTTAGATAATCCACTTTATAGCAATATTTCTTTGGAAAAATTATTCACTTATTTTCTGGAAGAGCAAAGCTTAAAAACGAATGATGCGGCCTTCATTTTTTATGATGAAATACAATATCTGCCAAAGTGGGAAGTTCACTTAAAAACATTGGTCGATAGCTTTCCCAATGTTCAGTTCTGCGTTTCAGGTTCTGCGGCGGCGGCGCTTAAATTAAAAAGTAACGAATCCGGAGCCGGAAGATTTACGGATTTTCTTTTACCCCCCTTAAGCTTCTTTGAATATTGTAATTTTAAGAATTTCATACCTGACTTAAGCAAAGCTGATAATCCGTCACAGGATATAGAGAAATTAAATGAAAAATTCGTCGATTACATCAATTATGGTGGTTTTCCCGAAGCCGTATTTTCTGATTCAATCAAGAATGATTATCAACGTTTCATTGGTCAGGATGTCGTAGATAAAGTATTATTACGTGATCTCCCCGCCCTTTTTGGCATTGCCGATCCGCAAGAGTTAAACCGTTTTTTTGCAACAATAGCCTATAATAGCGGTGAAGAATTCAGCTATGAGAATCTGTCAAAAAGCTCTGGCGTGGCAAAGAATACAATCAAAAAATATCTGGGATTTCTTGAAGCGGCCTTTCTCATTAAAATCATCAAACGTGTCGATGATACCATGCGACAATTTAGGAGAACGACACAATTTAAGATCTATTTAACCAACCCTTCCATACGTACCGCCCTATTTGGCCCTGTTGATCCAGATGAGGATGTTTTTGGGAAATTAGTAGAAACCGCCGTATTCTGCCAACATATGCATAGCAGTGCAATAACAAATAATTTTTATGCGCGGTGGAAGGGCGGAGAAGGTGAGATAGACCTCGTTTCAATTGATCCTTCCACACAGAAACCACAGATGCTCATTGAAATAAAATGGTCAGACAGGACTGCAAATAATATAGCAGGCATTAAACCACTCATTACAGCCTCTAAAAAAAATGATCTTAAATCAACGATTGTTTTAACAAAAACACATCATCAAGAAACAACCATTTCAGACATCAAGGTTATATTTCAACCCGTAGCAGAATATTGTTATCTTATCGGAATAGCCTATATAGAAAAGTTTTTTGCCATAGGCCTTCACCCTTCCTCCGCAACAATTACTGATCCAAAACGATTTGATAAATTTTTACAACCAAAAACCCCGACAAAATAATTCACAGCGTTTTAAATGTTTCGCAATGTTCCCGTCACTCCGGACTATGATCCGGAGTCCATTTGTCGACTTGTTCAGAATTCCGCAAATATGGATTCCGGCTCGGGGGCCGGAATGACGATGGGTGGCTATGGAAAGAACAAAAAACCCCATGAAACTAATTCACGGGGTTTTGAAGAAATTATATATTTATGTTTTAAGCAACCAGATCAAGGACGCCGAGGATTTCGACAAGGCGGTCGCGGGTTTTGTTGGCTTCTCTAAGTTGCGCCTCATCCTTGGCGTCGGCCACGTCTTCGTTGGCATTCTTAAGATCAACTTCCAACGCGGGGCGATCAACATCGGACAGCAGCATGGCTTCTTCGGCCAGAACCGTCAAGCCCTCTGGATTGACCTCGGCAAAACCGCCGCGCACCAAAAGCAATTCCGGCGCACCTTCATTATGGACTTCCAAAATGCCCGTGCGCAAGGTGGATACGACCGGCGCATGATTAATCAACACACCAAAGTCGCCTTCTACCCCCGGGACAACGACCATATCCACATCCTCGGACATGAGTAGCCTTTCCGGTGAAACGAGTTCGAAATGTAATTTATCTGCCATTAGGGTACCTTTAGCTATAGTTAAGCTGCGTCAGCAGCCATTTTCTGGGCTTTAGCCACAACATCTTCAATACCGCCAACCATGAGGAACGCCGCTTCGGGCAGATCATCATATTTGCCTTCAAGAATTTCCCTGAAGCTTTTGACGGTATCTTCCAGTTGAACAAACTTACCCGGCATGTTGGTGAAAACTTCGGCCACATGGAAAGGCTGTGACATGAAGCGTTCAATCTTGCGGGCGCGGCCCACGACAATTTTATCGTCTTCGGACAGTTCATCCATGCCCAAAATGGCAATGATGTCTTGCAATGATTTATATTTCTGCAAGATTTCCTGTACTTGGCGCGCCACATTATAATGTTCTTCACCCACAACATCAGCCGTCAAAATACGCGATGTTGAATCAAGCGGGTCAACCGCAGGATAAATGCCTTTTTCAGAAATAGCCCGGTTAAGAACCGTTGTCGCATCCAGATGGGCAAAGGAAGCCGCAGGGGCCGGGTCGGTCAAGTCATCGGCCGGCACATAAATGGCCTGCACCGATGTAATCGAGCCTTTGTTGGTTGAGGTAATGCGTTCTTGCAGTGTTCCCATGTCCGTTGCCAGCGTTGGCTGATAACCCACAGCAGAAGGAATACGGCCCAAAAGAGCGGAAACCTCAGCACCGGCCTGGGTGAAGCGGAAGATGTTATCCACAAAGAACAACACGTCCTGTCCTTCCTGATCGCGGAAATATTCCGCAACGGTAAGTCCGGTAAGGGCCACACGCGCACGCGCCCCGGGTGGCTCGTTCATCTGACCGTAAACCAGAGCCACTTTTGATTTGTCGCCTTCAAGATCAATAACATTTGAATCAACCATCTCATGATAAAGATCGTTACCCTCCCGGGTACGCTCCCCAACACCGGCAAATACAGAGTAACCCCCGTGGCCTTTGGCAATGTTATTGATCAATTCCATGATCAAAACTGTTTTACCAACACCCGCGCCGCCGAACAGGCCAATCTTGCCGCCCTTTGAATAAGGCGCGAGCAGGTCAACAACTTTAATGCCTGTCACCAGAATTTCTGACTCGGTTGACTGATCCGCAAAGGCCGGCGCATCCGCATGAATAGGCGCGCGCTGCTTTTCACCGATCGGGCCGCGCTCATCAATGGGCTCCCCAATCACATTCATGATCCGGCCCAGTGTTTCCGGGCCAACAGGAACAAGAATTTGACTTCCGGTATCGGTAACTTCATTACCCCGAACCAAACCATCTGTTGAATCCATCGCAATTGTACGAACTTCATTTTCACCAAGATGCTGCGCCACCTCAAGAACAAGGCGATTGCCATTGTTGTCAGTTTCAAGCGCAGACAGGATAGCGGGCAATTCGCCGTCGAATTTTACGTCAACTACGGCACCGATCACCTGGCTAACACGACCAATAGACTTTGCTGTCATTTTATTTCTACTCTCGTTTTCATATCATCTTATAAATTTGGCATCTTATAAATCTAACGGGCAAAGACGCCAAACATCACCTTCATCAGAGCGCTTCCGCGCCTGAAATAATCTCAATCAATTCATTGGTAATCACCGCCTGTCGGGTACGGTTGTATGTCGTCCTCAGAGCGTCAATCATCTCGCCGGCATTACGGGTTGCGCTGTCCATAGCGGTCATGCGTGATCCCTGCTCACTGGCGGCATTTTCAAGTAAAGACCGGAAAATCTGAACACCCAGATTACGGGGCAACAAAGCTTCCAGTATTTCTGTTTCATCCGGTTCATAATCATAAGCCCCGCCGCCAAGGTCGACAACATTATCCGCGTTATAGGACGCTGGAATCATCTGCTGCGCCGTGACAATCTGCGTCAATGCAGACTGGAATTTGGCGTAAAACAGGGTGCATACATCAAATTCACCGTTATCGTAAGCCGACAATAAATAATCTGTGATTGGCGCCGCATCACCATAAGATAACCGCTTCACATGGGACATATCAAAATGTTTCACCATACGGCTGCTATAATTGCGGCGTAAAGAGCCCGCGCCCTTTTTGCCGATGGTCACGATTTTAACGTCTTTTCCTTCGGCAATAAGTTTGGCAATCTTTTGGCGTGCGCCTTTAACAATATTGGTATTAAAACCGCCGCAAAGACCGCGCTCAGATGTTGCAACCACAATAAGATGAACATGATCCTTACCGGTTCCCGCCAAAAGTTTTGGCCCGCCAACCTGTCCAACCATACTGGACGCCAATGACGCCAGAACGCTTTCCATACGCTCGGCATAGGGCCGGGCCGCCTCGGCAGCTTCCTGCGCGCGCCGCAGTTTTGAGGCGGCAACCATTTTCATGGCCTTCGTGATCTTCTGCGTGGATTGCACGCTTGTGATCCGATTTCTGAGGTCTTTAAGGTTAGCCATACGAAGCTTTTCCTAAGTTACTTGGTCCAAAACCAATTAAATAAAGGTCTTAACGAGATTGCCAAGGATATCCTTCAGCTTGGCTTCGGTTTCGCTGGAAACTTTACCTTCAGTGCTGATCGCATCCAGAACAGCTTTATGCCGTGAATGCATTTCGGCAATGAGCGTTTCTTCAAAACGTCCCACAGCAGAGACCTCAATCTTGTCAAGATAACCATTCACACCTGAGAAGATGGACACCACCTGCTCGGCCACGGACATGGGTGCATATTGCCCCTGCTTAAGCAATTCCGTCAGGCGCGCGCCCCGGTTCAGCAATTGCTGGGTTGACGCATCAAGATCAGAACCAAACTGGGCAAAGGCCGCCATTTCGCGATATTGCGCCAATTCCAGCTTAATGGAACCAGAAACCTGTTTCATGGCCTTGACCTGCGCCGCTGAGCCCACGCGGGACACACTAAGCCCCACATTGATGGCCGGGCGGATACCCTGATAGAATAATTCTGTTTCCAGAAATATCTGACCATCTGTAATGGAAATCACATTGGTCGGAATATAAGCGGACACATCACCGGCCTGTGTTTCAATGATCGGCAGCGCCGTCAAAGAACCATTGCCATTGGCGTCATTCATTTTCGCGGCCCGTTCAAGCAAACGGGAATGAAGATAAAATACGTCGCCCGGATAAGCTTCGCGGCCCGGCGGACGGCGCAGCAACAGGGACATCTGACGATAAGCCACCGCCTGTTTGGACAGATCATCATGCACGATGACGGCATGCATGCCGCCGTCGCGGAAAAACTCGCCCATTGCGGTACCGGTATAGGGGGCTAAAAACTGCAACGGTGCCGGCTCGGAAGCTGTGGCGGCCACAACGATGGAATATTCCATCGCGCCGCGCTCTTCCAATGTTTTCACAATCTGGGCAACCGTTGAGCGTTTTTGACCGATGGCGACATAAATACAATAAAGCTTTTTGCTTTCATCATCACCGGCATTAATCAATTTCTGATTCAGGAATGTATCAATCGCCACCGCTGTTTTTCCGGTCTGGCGATCGCCAATGATCAATTCGCGCTGTCCGCGCCCAATGGGCACAAGACTGTCAATGGCCTTAAGGCCGGTTTGTACCGGCTCATGAACTGATTTGCGCGGGATAATTCCCGGGGCCTTCACTTCCACGCGGGTACGCGTCACATCCGTAAGCGGCCCCTTGCCATCAATCGGATTGCCAAGCGCGTCAACAACGCGCCCCAAAAGACCACGGCCAACAGGCACATCTACGATGCTGCCGGTACGTTTTACCGTATCACCCTCTTTAATTTCGCGGTCGGATCCGAAAATCACCACACCGACATTATCAGATTCAAGATTCAGGGCCATGCCCATTACCTTACCGGGGAATTCAACCATTTCACCGGCCTGAACATTATCAAGGCCATATATACGGGCGATACCGTCGCCAACCGACAGAACTTTACCGACTTCTGAAATTTCAGCTTCCTCACCAAAATTGGCAATTTGCTCTTTCAGGATCTTAGATATTTCCGCTGCACGGATGTCCATTATCCAACCTCTTTCATTGATTCTTCAAGATTAGTTAGTTTAGTCGTCAGAGACGAATCGATCATGCAGGAGCCGATTTTGACGATCATGCCCCCAAGGAGGCCCTCTTCAACATCAGTTTCCACAGTAACGTCACTGCCAACCATTGATTTAAGTTTAGCTTTCAAAGCATCCAGCTGAGTTTTCGTCAGCTTATGTGCCGTGGTCACAGAAGCGCTCACCTCACCATTATGGTGACGGAGGATTCTATTGAATTCTGAAATAATATTTTCAAGATGTGCAAGCCGGCCATTATTTGCCACAACGCCGACAAAATTCGCGACCAATTTGTCAATTTTTGCCGCTGCAATCACCGCACCGAGGGCGCGGGCTTTTTCTACGGAAGAAAATATGGGATTGAGCGTCAGACTTCTAAGGTCCGCGCTTTCCTGCAATAATGCTGCAAGGGTCGCCATATCTTTCGCCACTTTATCCAGCGATTTTGTTTCTTTGCCCAAATCAAACAATGCCATGGCATACCGCCCCGCAAGTCCGGAAATGGTCAGATTTTCAGATACTATATTTGACGCCAGTTCAGATGACAAGTTAGTCTTCCTCGAATTTGTTTTGGTCTTGATGCCACTTTTTACCTTTTTCCCTTTGCAGAACACGGTATAAACTGACTAAATATTTATTTGTTGGCGATACCTAGCACAGTGATCTTAAGACTTCAAGACAGCAAATGGGGAACTTGTTCTTTTTTTGGCGTTTTCGTGATAACAAACGACAAAGCAGGAACCTGGATTATAGTCGATTTTAACCATCAGAAAGGCATTATATGGGGGATTTTATCCTTTATCATAAAGACAGAACATCACCGCGACAAGTGGGGGCTGCCTTTTCCTGCCTTGCGGAACAAGGATCTGAAAATCCTGTTTTGGTTGAGCATGATGGTTACAGGGCGGCATTTTTTCCCAAACATATCTCCCCAATGAAAAACTTTACCCGGCAAGAGAACGGCGACTTCTGCGGCTCATCCGGCACATTCATATATAAGAACCTCATGGGCAAGGACGCGCACAGCGCCCTGTTACAGGATTTCGCCATCGCGGATTATACGCCCGAGGATTACAGCGGAATCTTCACCGTTATCCTGCGCAAGAATAATCGTCTCTATCTCATAACCGACCCTTTGGGCGGCAATCGGGTATATGAAAATGATCAACAAGGCCTCTGGTCTTCTTCTTTTCTGGCGGCGGCAACAGCCACAAACAGCCTGTCCATCAACAAACAGGCCCTCTATGAATATATTTTTCAGGAAACCACTTACGGACGCGATACCGTATTTCAGGAAGTCTCCTGCCTTGATAGTTTGAAAATTTTTGAATTCACAAAAGATGGCCCCGTCGCCCATGATAAAAATCTGACCTTTGATTTTCGGGAGAATAGCGCTCCCCTTGATGATCTGGTCGCAGAAACGGTTCAAATGCTGCAGGATGCCGTGAAACCTGTCTCGGAAATATTCGGCAATAAAATTCGCACCGCCCTGTCCGGCGGTTATGATTCGCGGCTGATGCTCGCCCTGTTAAAGGCGTGCGGCAGCACCCCCGGCGTTTATGTTTATGGCTCAAATGGCAGCCCGGATGTCACCGTCGCGCGCGCAATAGCCAGCGGCGAAGGCTTCCCCCTTGATCATATCAACAAGGCAAATTACCCCGTCCCCAGCCCCGGGGAATATGCCCAAATCATACAGGATAATTTCTACGCTCTGGACGGGCTGCCGGGCGAGGGCATTTTTGATTTTGGCGCCAATATGGACACAAGGCGCAAAAGATCCGATCATGGCCATATGGTTTTCAATGGCGGCGGCGGCGAGATTTTCCGCAATTTCTTTTATTTACCCGACAGAGCCTTTACGGTCACTGACCTGATCAACAGCTTTTATTCGCGCTATACAACGGCATTTTGTCAGGATGAATTTAATGAAAAAGATTATCGCGCGGCCCTTCATGGCAAACTTAAAGTCGCGCTGGGGGCAACCACTGACAAGCTCAACCGCCAACAGGTGGAATATGCCTATCCCGCATTCCGTTTGCGCTATTGGACCAGCCGGGACAATAACAACAACACGCGGCTGGGGCCGTATCTGACCCCTTTTGTGTCATATACTATGACCAAGCTGGCGCTGACCATACCCATAGCATTAAAAAACCACGGAATCTTTCAAGCCGAATTGATCAAGGCCATCAGCCCGGCCCTTGCCGCCTATCATTCAGATTATGGCTATCCTTTTGATCGGCAAGTCCCGACGAAAGTCAAAATAAAAAATACCCTGACCTATCTTCGCCCACCGGCGCTACGCCGTTACAGCTATGCCATTCAGCATAAAATGATGACGCGGGCCCTGCCAAAAACATTGAGCCCGGAATATTTAGCCCCTGTTTTCCCCGATGGCCTGCCTGTGATGTCGCGCTATTTTAAAATAGATAACATCAAAGACGCGGCTCTTTTTGGCCGAATCCACACGCTGGAATATCTGTTCAAGCATTTCAAACTCTAGAAAAAACTATAGGGATCTATATCCACCTGAAGGCTGACGCCCCGTTCAAGCGGGCAGGATGACAGCCATTGGCCCATGATTTTTTGCAGTTTCACCTGTTTTTCGGCCTTGATCAACAGGCGGAAACGGTTTTTCCCGCGCAGATAAGCCATGGGCGCCGGAACCGGCCCCAAAACCGTGATGGCTTTATCTTTGGGGGCAAGCGCAGCAATCCGCCGGGCGGTTTTGGCCACGGCATTAAAATCCGCCCCGGAAACAATGATCGCCGCCAGCTTGCCGAAAGGCGGCAGCATCTGTTGTTCCCTGTCAAAGGCTTCCTGCTCCAGAAAAGCCTGCCCATCGCCAGAAATCAAGGCGGCAATCACGGGATGTTCCGGGGCGTAGCTTTGAAAAATCACCCGGCCCGGGCGCTCTGCCCGTCCCGCGCGTCCGGCCACCTGCTCCAACTGCTGCCATGTGCGTTCTGCCGCGCGCGGATCACCGCCGCTCAGTCCCAAATCCGCGTCAATCACGCCAACCAGCGTCAGCATGGGGAAATGATATCCCTTGGTGACAATCTGGGTGCCGACGATAAAATCCACCTCATGGCGTTCAATAGACGTGATCATCTGGCGCATTTGCGCAGGCGATGAAATTTCATCACTGGCCATGACCGCAATCCGCGCATGGGGAAATAAATCCCGCACTTCTTCCGCGACCCGCTCCACCCCCGGCCCGCAGGCCACCATACTGTCTGTATTTTCACATTCCGGACAGACTTTTGGCTTGCCGCAGGAAAATCCGCAATGGTGACAAATAAGTTTTTCACCTTTTCGATGTTCCACCAGCCAGGCCGAACAATGGGGGCATTCCATCCGGTGGCCGCACGTGCGGCACAGGGTCAGCGGCGCATAACCCCGCCGGTTAAGATATAATAATGACTGCTCGCCCTGCGCCAGATTTTTGGCCAAAGCGGCGCGCAAAGGATCAGAAAGCCACGTGCCCGCCGCCAATTTTTGCTGGCGCATGTCGATGGCCGTCATATCTGGCAATTGGGCTGTGCCGTGACGCTGGCCCAAATAAAGCCAGTCATATTTCCCCGCCTCGGCATTCAGTATCGTTTCAAGGGACGGGGTGGCGGAGGCCAATATCACGGGACAATCGGCCTGCATGGCCCGCACGACAGCCATATCCCGGCCATGATACATCACGCCGTCCTCTTGTTTGAACGTCGGCGAATGTTCTTCATCCACCACAATTAATTTCAAATCCACAAAAGGCAGGAACAAAGCCGACCTTGCCCCGACCACCACTTTGGCCCTTTTCTTAAGGTCTTTCTGGCATGTCGCCCACCAGGCGCGCCTGCGCTGGGCCGGGGTTAATTCAGAATGCCAAATCACAGGTTCGGCCCCGAATCGCGCTTCAAAGCGCGTCAGCCATTGGGCGGTCAGGGCGATTTCAGGCACCAATACCAAAGTCTGCCCGCCGTCTGTTTTCAAGGCCTCGGCGATGGCCTCAAAATAGACTTCTGTCTTGCCTGATCCTGTAATCCCTTCAAGCAACACCGGTTTAAAGTGATG
>JALSHF010000181.1 GCA_026982375.1 Emcibacter sp.
AAAGAGGCAGCAGACCTTGCCAATAATACGCGGTTTGGTTTGGCGGCGAGCGTCTGGTCCGAAAATATTAACCGGGCCTTGGAGGTATCAAGCCTGATCAAGGCCGGCGTTGTCTGGGTCAATACCACAAATCAACTGGATGCGGCCTGTGGTTTCGGCGGTTACCGCGAGAGTGGCTTTGGCCGCGAGGGCGGCAAAGAAGGCATGTATGAATATCTGAAAGTCAAAGGCGAGTGGAAATCGGAAAAGGGCAATCTTATTGAAAGCCCCCCCTTAGCAAAAACGGTGGCGCAAAATTCAGCTTATATGGATAATGTGATAGACCGTACCGCAAAAAATTATGTGGGCGGCAAGCAGGCGCGGCCCGACGGGGGCAATACGCGCCTTATCCTGACCCATAATGGCAAAATAGCGGGACGAGTGGGCGAGGGCAACCGCAAGGATATCCGCAATGCGGTGGAGGCGGCCTTTAAAAATCCCGGCTGGTCATCAACCACGGCCCATGCCCGCGCGCAGGTCATTTATTATATCGCGGAAAATCTGAATTACCGCGAGAGCGAAATGATTGAACGGCTTACAACACTTACCGGGGTCAGTAAAAAAGCCGCAAAGGCGGAATTTGATATGGCGATCAGTCGCCTGTTCAGCTATGCCGCCTGGGCCGATAAATATGATGGTATGGTACATACACCGCCGGTACAGAATGTGGCCCTTGCGGTTAATGAACCAATCGGCATCATGGGTATTATCTGCCCTGATGTGATGCCTTTATTGTCTTTCATATCTTTGGTGGCGCCGGTTATCGCCATGGGCAACCGGGCCGTTGTCATTCCCTCAGAACGCTATCCATTGATTGCAACAGACTTTTACCAGATTCTGGAAACATCGGATCTTCCGGCGGGGGTGATTAATATCGTCACCGGCGACAGGGATATCCTGTCTGAGGTCATGGCAAAACATGATCAGCTGGACGCGATCTGGTACCATGGCTCTGCGGCGGGCAGCAAAATGATCGAGCGGGAAAGCGCGGCAAACCTGAAACGCACATGGGTCAATGATGGCCGCGCGCGGGATTGGATGTCAGCCCACGGGGAGGGGCGACGTTTCCTGCGCGAGGCAACACAGGTGAAAAATATCTGGCTGCCTTACGGGGATTAACGCCTAACGATAATACACAGGGTCAGAAATAAACGCTGACAGACAATAAAAACAGGGAGAGGAATTGGCATCATGCTGATCAGTATAGTGGGGATTATCGTCATATTGGGGCTGGCATTTCTATTGTCGGGGGATAAGAAAAACATCAACTTGCGGGTTGTGGGCAGTGCCTTTCTGTTGCAACTGGCCATCGCGGCCTTTGTACTGGTGACGCCCATTGGCAAGGGCATCCTGCAGGGCATGTCCAACGGCGTGAACAGGGTTATTAATTATTCCAATGTGGGCATAGAATTTCTGTTCGGCGGCTTGGCGGATATGAATAATATGGGCTTTATCTTTGTGGTCAAGGTTCTGCCGATCATCATCTTTGCCTCGGCTTTGATGGCGGTGCTTTACCATCTGCATGTCATGCAATGGGTGGTCAAGATTTTTGGCGGCCTGCTTCATTGGATCATTGGTACCAAACGTGTGGAATCCCTTTGTGGGGCGGCAAATATTTTCCTGGGGCAGACAGAGGCACCTCTGGTCATTCGGCCCTATTTAGGCAAAGTGAGTGAGGCGCAATTCTTCACCATTATGGTCTCTGGTCTGGCGTCCATTTCGGGGACGATTCTGGCCGGTTATGCGGCCCTGGGCGTCAGCATGGATTATCTGATTGCCGCGAGCTTCATGGCGGCGCCGGGCGGTCTTTTGATGGCAAAAATCATCATGCCTGATACAGAACCAGAAGAAACGGACGAGCATTTACTGGAGGTCGACAGTTATGATGAGGGCGCAGAAAAGCCCGCTAATGTAATTGAGGCAGCGGCAAATGGCGCGGCTGACGGCCTGAAACTGGCGGCGAATATCGGGGCCATGCTATTGGCTTTTGTGGCTTTGATTGCCATGTTAAACGGGATGCTCGGCGGTATTGGCAGCTGGTTCGGGTATGGCGACCTGACGTTTAATTATATTTTAGGGGTCATATTCTCGCCATTGATGTTTGTCATGGGTATTCCCTGGGCAGAGGCTCATATTGCCGGGAATTTAATCGGCACCAAATTAATTCTCAATGAATTTGTGGCTTTTGTGGAATTGGCAAAATTACCTGACGGGTCATTAAGCCCGAATTCGGTGATGATTGTGACCTTTGCCCTCTGCGGATTTGCGAATCTTAGTTCCATTGCCATATTGATGGGCGGCTTTGGCGTATTGGTTCCCAAAAGGCGGCATTTGATCGCCAAATGGGGCTTGAAAGCCGTGGCTGCAGGCTCCCTGTCAAATTTTATGAGTGCGGCACTGGCAGGCTTGCTGGTTGCCAGTATATGAATATTTTTTTCCCAATAAGTAAAATATAATGCTTTCAAAGGCTTGTGCGATATTTGTTATTTTAACCGTTTAAAATGCTTCTGATTCGTTTTTATGCCGGCGGGTTACGATGACTTTCTGAAAAACTTACTGAGCTGTCATAAAATCGTTACATCCACAGAATATAAGGCCTTTAAGGTTAAAAATACGGCCTTGGCGCTTACTGATTTTGATGTATTTTTTATATGCGTAAGTGATAAATATATTATATGCTGTTTTTAGGGATATGAATTTGACTTTTTGGTAAAAATATTTAAAGTTTGTACCCAATAAATACAATTTCGGAGATCTGCTCCGTTAATAACAAAGAAGCTGCCCCATGCAACTGTATATGATTTTGTGTGGGACTGAAATTCAATCAATCCGAAAGGGAGAGAAAATGACCAGCCTAAAATCCAACATAAAAGGCCTGATGATGAGCTCCGCGCTCAGGTCCAGCCTTTTTAATACATCCGTCGCTGCGGCAATTGCCCTGGCAACGGCCACGAGTTTTGCCATACAGGCCGAAGCACAGGTCACCACATCTGCGCTTAAAGGTACGGTTACAGCAGGCGGCGCGCCGGTCGCCAATGCAACCGTTGTGGTTGTCCATACCCCTTCGGGCAGTAGGAAAACCCTGACCACCAATAATGATGGCGCCTATAATGTATCCGGCCTGCGTGTCGGCGGCCCCTACAGGATTACAGTAACATCTGACAAGGGTGAAGGCACAGTCGAAGACGTGTATCTTACGCTGGGCGGGGTTTCGACAATTCCGGTGACAGTGTCTGCGGATACGGGATCTTTGGAAGAAATCGTTGTGACGGGCACGGCCTTGAGCGGCGGCATCCAGATGGGGGCGGGTTCTTCCATTGACCAGAGAGACATGGACGGCATTCCTGCGACAGGCCGTGATTTTGCTGATTATGTGAAAATCAATCCCATGATTAACATTGACCCAACAGGGAGCCTTGTTGGCATCAGTGTTGCGGGGACCAATAACAGATTTAACAGTATTACGATTGATGGTGTGGCGCAAAATGATGACTTTGGCCTGAATGCCAATGGCCAGCCGGGGCAGCGTAATACCATTTCAATGGATATTGTTGAACAGATCGGCATTAATATTGCCCCGTTCGATGTTCAGTATAACGGCTTCCAGGGCGCGAATTTCAACGTTGTGACCAAATCAGGAACCAATGAATTTCATGGTTCTGTATATGGGTTTCTGCGCAATGACGGCCTGTCTGGAAATAGCAGCACCGACCGTGACGGCGTTAAAAATGATAATCTTATTTCCGAGTTCAGCGAAAAAACCTGGGGCGGAACCCTTGGCGGACCAATCATAAAAGATAAATTGTTTTTTATGGTGGGTTACGAAGAATTCTCATCCACAACACCAATCACAACCGGCCCGGAAGGCAGCAGCTTTGGTAATATTGTTGAAGGTGTGACCCAGGCCGACCTTGATCGTGCCGCAGATATTGCACAGAATATATACGGTTTTGATGCGGGACGTTTTGGTGACTTTAACAGCCTGAAAGAAAATGACCGCAAGATATTTGCCAAACTTGACTGGAATATCAACGAAGACCACCGCGCGTCCCTGACCTATCAAAATACCAAGGGCAACAAAATTTTCATCCGTAATACCAGCGCACGTTTCGGTGATATCTCATTGCCATCTGCATGGTATGACAAGATTGAAAAGCTCGAAACTTATTCCTTGCAGGTCTTCTCAGACTGGAGCGAGAATTTCTCGACAGAGTTAAAAGTCAGCAAGAAAGATCAGATTACCAATCAGGATTCTCTGTTCGGCGCTGATTTTGCCCAAGTGGAAATCGATGTGGGCAGTGCCAGTATTTTTCTTGGCCCTGACCAGTTCCGCCATGCCAACTTCCTGAAGAATAATGCCTGGGGCGCAAAATTCAAGGCAACTTATATTGCCGGTGACCATGAAATTTCCGCAGGGATTGAATATGATGTCTTCGATGTCTTTAACCTGTTTATCCCGGGAAGCGAAGGTATCTATGAATTTGACGGACTTGATAATTTTGAAGCAAGAATCGCCCGTGATTTCTCTTACACCAATGCCTTCACCAATGTGGAAGAAGATGGCGGCGCGGCATTCTCGACAAAACAACTGACCCTGTATCTTCAGGACGTCTGGACAGTCAATGAGAAGTTAAGCATGCAGTTTGGTGTCCGTTTTGAGCGTTTCTCTACCGGCGACAAACCAGCGTTTAATCAGAATTTCTTTGATAAATATGGGTTTGGCAATGATGCGACACTGGATGGTAAAAGCATCTTCCTGCCGCGTTTCGGCTTTAATTATGCTCATGATGAAAGAACCACGATCCGCGGCGGTGTTGGTCTGTTCAGCGGCGGCAGCCCCAATGTCTGGATATCCAACAATTATACCAATGATGGTGTCACCATTGTTAATGCGGATTTGAGTGGTCTTGACCCCGCAGTATATCTTGAAAACGTGAATGGATTTGATATTCCGCAAGCGGTTCAGGATACATTGGCCCAGGGTAATGGTTCGGTTAATTATCTGAATCCTGACTTCAAACTTCCGGCCAGCTGGAAGATCAATCTGGCCGTTGAACATGAATTTAACCTTGGCGAGACCCTTGGTGATGGTTACATAGTCACGGCAGAAGCCTTGATTACCACGGTTCAGAATGCCACCAACTGGGAAGAACTGCGTGCCGGCACGCAGGTTGGAACAGCCCCTGACGGACGTCCCATTTACAATCGTGAAGGCCGCAGATCCTTTGACCTTGGCCTGATCAATACGACACAGGGCGGAGCAGAGGTATTCAGCCTGTCATTACAAAAAGAATATGACAATGGTGTCAGTTTCACCGCAGCCTATACCAATACAAGTGCGCGTGATGTTAACCCGGGAACCAGTTCCACGGCAACTTCCAACTTTGGCAGGGTCGGCGTTTCAGACCGTAACAACTTTGAGCTTGCAGCATCAGTGTTCGAGAATAAACATCGTTTTATCCTGAACCTGAATTACGTGACAGAGTTTGTTGATGATCTGGAAACACGGTTTGGTTTCTTCTTTGAAACCCGTTCCGGTCGCCCTTACAGTTACACCTATGATCAAGCCAGCAGCAGCCGCGACATTCCTTTCGGCGGCGGCGCCGAGTTTGAACGCCGTGACCGTCAGCTGATTTATGTGCCGACGGCGGGTGATTCTGTTATGTGTTATACAGGCTGTGTTGTGGACGGTGACGCGACAGCAAGTGCTGTAACCGAAGCTGAGTTCCTCGCGTTTATTGAGGAAGCTGGTCTTGGTGAATATGCCGGCAGTATCCTGCCGCGTAATACCCAGCGCAATCCCTGGTATTCCAAACTGGATTTCCGCTTCACTCAGGAAATTCCGGGTCTGATGGACGGTCACAAAGGTCTGTTTACCTTTGATATTACCAACCTGACCAACCTGTTGAACAATAAATGGGGTCGTTTTGAACAGACCGGCTTCCCTAATCTGGAAAGACTGGGCCGGGTGAGCATCACCGATGACAACCGTTATGTCCTCACGCGGTTCAATGGTATTGGCAATCCGCGCCTGAATACATTGGCCTCCGTATGGAGAATGCGTCTTGGGGTGAAATACTCTTTCTAGAACGCCGTAAACTACTTTGAAAAAGGATGACTTCGGTCATCCTTTTTTTTGGCTATTTTTTTGGCTATTTTTTTCGGTTTTTCTTTGGCCTGTTTTTGGGCTATATTATCCTTGGAAGTTACAATGATCGCCATAATAATATTCAGGAAATGCCATGACCGATGTAATCACTTATGATGTCCCCGCAGAATTTGCCAGAAACAGCCATATGGACAATGACAAATATCTCGCGCTTTATCAGCAATCCATAGATGATCCTGAGACATTCTGGGGCGAGATGGGCCAACGGATTGACTGGATCAAGCCCTATACAAAGGTCAAGGACACATCATTTGCCAAGGATGATCTGCATATCAATTGGTATCAGGACGGCACCCTGAATGTCAGTGTCAATTGCATCGACCGTCATTTACCGAAACGTGCCGATCAGACCGCGATCATTTTCGAGCGCGATGACCCGTCAATTTCAAGCGAGATTACTTATCAGACTCTTTACGAAGAAGTCTGCCGTTTTGCCAATGTCCTTAAATCGCGCGGTGTGAAAAAAGGCGATCGGGTGACGCTTTATATGCCCATGATACCAGAGGCAACCTACGCCATGCTGGCCTGCGCCCGTATCGGGGCGGTTCATTCGGTGGTTTTCGGCGGCTTTTCCCCCGATGCCCTGGCGGGACGGCTTAATGATTGCGACAGCCATGTGGTGATCACCGCCGATCAAGGCCTGCGCGGCGGCCGCAAGGTGCCTCTTAAAGCCAATGTGGACGAAGCCTTGATGCGGGACGGCGTGATGGTCAAAACTGTCATCGTGGTACGTAACGGCGGCGATGAGGTTGCCATGGAAACAGGCCGTGACATCTGGTATCAGGACGAAGCAAAGAAACAGCCTGTTGATTGCCCGCCGGAAGAAATGGGTGCCGAAGACCCTCTGTTCATTCTATATACCTCCGGTTCCACGGGCCAGCCCAAGGGCGTTCTGCATACCACGGGCGGCTATCTGGTTTATGCGTCCCTGACCCATGAACTGGTTTTTGATTATAAGGACGGTGATATTTACTGGTGTACGGCGGATGTGGGCTGGGTCACGGGTCACAGCTATATCGTTTACGGCCCGCTGGCCAACGGCGCGACAACGCTTGTTTTCGAAGGCATCCCCACCTATCCTGATGCCTCGCGTTTCTGGCAGGTTTGCGAAAAACACAAGGTCAATATTTTTTATACCGCGCCGACCGCGCTGCGGGCCTTGATGGGGGCGGGGAATGATTATGTGACGGCGTGTGATCTGTCGTCCCTGCGCGTGCTTGGCACCGTGGGGGAGCCCATAAATCCCGAAGCCTGGAACTGGTATTACAAAGTGGTCGGCAAGGAAAACTGCCCCATTGTTGATACATGGTGGCAGACGGAAACCGGCGGTATTATGATCACGCCGCTGCCCGGCGCGACAGCCTTGAAGCCGGGGTCGGCCACGCGGCCTTTCTTTGGCGTACAGCTTGAACTGGTTGACGGCGACGGCATTGTGCTGGAAGGCGCGGCAGAGGGCAATCTGGTGATCACCGACAGCTGGCCCGGCCAGATGCGCAGTGTTTACGGCGACCATGACCGTTTTGTCATGACCTATTTTTCCACCTATGACGGTAAATATTTCACCGGTGACGGCTGCCGGCGGGACGCGGACGGTTATTACTGGATCACGGGACGGGTGGATGACGTGATTAATGTCTCCGGCCACCGCATGGGCACGGCAGAGGTCGAAAGCGCCCTTGTCGCGCATGCCGATGTGGCCGAAGCCGCCGTGGTCGGCTATCCCCATGATATCAAAGGGCAGGGGATCTATGCCTATATCACCCTGATGGCGGGGGTCGACCCTGACACAGAATCGCACCAGATGTTAAAAAACTGGGTACGGAAGGAAATCGGCCCCATCGCGACGCCGGATCATATTCAATTTGCGCCGGCCTTGCCCAAAACAAGATCCGGCAAGATCATGCGCCGCATTTTGCGTAAAGTCGCCGCCAATGAGCATGATGGCCTCGGCGATATTTCAACCCTTGCCGATCCGTCTGTGGTCGATGACCTTATCGCCAATCGTAAGAATAAATAACCTCAATGCGCCTTATGATGATGGTATGAGGCGCCGGCACCCTTGGGGATGCGGATGCTTTCGACGATATCCTGCACGGATTCCGGCGGGGCTTTGGTCATGCGGCAGACGACCACGGCGACCATAAAGTTCAAGATCATGCCCAGACTTCCGATGCCTTCCGGTGATATGCCAAACAACCAGTTTCCGACATGGTTATCCGCAGGGTTGAGGAATTTGAAATAGACGATATAGCTTGCGGTGAATAATATTCCTGTGACCATACCCGCGACCGCGCCTTCTTTATTCATCCGTTTGGAGAATATGCCCATAATGATCGCCGGAAAAAAGGACGAGGCGGCAAGGCCAAAGGCAAAGGCGATCACCTGCGCCACAAAGCCCGGCGGATTAATCCCGAAATATCCGGCGACGGCGATGGCAAGGGCCGCCGCCATGCGGGCGAACATCAATTCCTGCTTGTCTGTGATATTGGGCAGCAGGACTTTTTTGAACAGATCATGGGATATGGAGGTTGATATGACCAGCAGCAGCCCCGCCGCCGTGGATAGGGCAGCGGCAAGCGCGCCGGCGGCCACCAAAGCAATGACCCAATTGGGCAGCCCGGCGATCTCCGGATTGGCCAGCACAATGATATCGCGGTCAATATATAGCTCATTGGCGTTATCCGTCGGTTTGTTATGAAGCAGCCTTTCGCCGTGTTCGCCCCGATTTTCGGAAAAAACCGGTTTGCCGTCAAAGGCCGCGCCCGCCACATATTGGATTTTCCCGTCGTTATTCTTATCCATCCAGCCGATGAGGCTGCTGGCCTCCCAGTTTTTAAACCATTCGGGCGTGGTGCTATAGTCCGCGTTGCTGACCGTATTGATCAGATTGACCCGGGCAAACGACGCCACGGTCGGCGCCGTAGTGAATAAAATCGCAATGAATATCAGGGCATATCCCGCTGAAATCCGGGCGTCGCGTACGCGCGGTACGGTAAAAAACCGGATGATCACATGGGGCAGACCCGCCGTGCCGACCATCAGGGCCGCTGTGATAAAAAAGACATCAATGGTTGATTTCGTGCCGTCCGTATAGGCGTTAAAGCCTAGCTCCACCGACAGGCCATCCAGTTTTTCAAGCAGATATAACCCGCTGCCGTCATTCAATTTACTGCCAAAACCCAATTGGGGAATTGGGTTGTCGGTCATCATGATGGATATAAAAACCGCCGGCACCATATAGGCAAAAATCAAAACGCAATATTGCGCCACCTGTGTATAGGTGATGCCCTTCATGCCCCCCAGTACCGCATAGAAAAATACCACTGTCATACCAATCAACACGCCGGTTTCAATTTCAACCTGCAGAAAGCGTGAAAAGACAATGCCCACGCCGCGCATTTGCCCCGCAATATAAATGAAGGAGATGAATATGGCGCAGACCACGGCCACCAGCCTTGCCGTATCAGAATAATAGCGGTCGCCGACAAAGTCCGGCACCGTGAATTTGCCAAATTTCCTGAGGTAGGGGGCAAGACACAGCGCCAATAAGACATAGCCCCCTGTCCAGCCCATCAAATACATGCCGCCGTCCCGCCCAATGAAGGAAATCAGTCCGGCCACGGAGATAAAGGAGGCCGCCGACATCCAGTCTGCCGCTGTGGCCATACCATTGGCCAGCGGATGAACCCCGCCGCCGGCCACATAAAATTCATCGGTTGATCCCGCCCGTGACCAGATGGCAATGCCGATATAAAGGGTAAAGGTCAGCCCGACAATCAGATAGGTTAAGGTTTGTACATCCATGATTATTTCTCCCCCTTGTCTTCAGGCTCGGAAATACTGTCCAGAAAACTTTCATCATGGCGGTAATAATCTTCGTCTTCCACATAATGATCATCCCCTTCATCAACGCCGTATTTGCGGTCGAGCTTGTTCATTTTGTAGGTATAGATAAAAATCAGAATGACAAAGACAAAAATCGCCCCCTGCTGGGCCATCCAGAAACCGAACTTAAAGCCGAAAAAAGTAATTTTATCCAGCTCATCAATAAATAATATGCCCATACCAAATGATACGGTAAACCAGACGCCAAGAAGGATTAACATCAAGGTGATATTTTCTCGCCAATAGGCCTTGGCATTTTCTTTTTCAGCTTCATTCATTATGTCGCCCTCCCTTATTTTTAAAAAAGACTAGCAGAGCTTCAGGATAGTTGACAACAAAATTAAATTATGATCTAGGATCAGGGCATGAATAAAGAACAAATATACCTGAATGTGGCGGAACAGATCAAGGCCGTGACGGCGGGAGAGACCAATATCATTGCCCGTATGGCGACAATATCTTGCTTGTTGTCTGCGGCCTTCCCCGATTTTTTCTGGACGGGTTTTTATATTGTGGATGAGGAAAAGCCGGATGAACTGGTCATCGGGCCTTACCAGGGATCATTGGGCTGCCTGCGCATTGCCTTTGGCCGGGGCGTTTGCGGCGCGGCGGCGGCAACAGGGCAGACGCAGCTTGTTGACAATGTCCATGAGTTTCCCGGCCATATCGCCTGCGATAGCCGCAGCGTCTCAGAAATCGTTGTGCCGGTTTTTAACCCGTCGGAAAAGCTGATCGCCGTGCTGGATATTGACAGTGAGCGCGAAGCCACTTTCGATGAAATTGACCAAAAATATCTGGAACAAATCACCGCCCATGTTTTTGGCCGTTGCACAATAGCTCAAGATTAGGTAATAAGGGGCAAATTTATTAACCCTTTAATATGAAGAGCAACAAATGGCGTCTTATCAATATAGTTATGTAATGAAGGGTATGTCCAAGACCTATCCCGGGGCGAAACCAACATTGAAGGATGTGACATTATCCTTCATGCCCGATGCCAAGATTGCCGTTATTGGTGTCAACGGCGCGGGTAAATCCACATTGATGCGCATCATCGCCGGTCAGGACACTGATTTTCAGGGCGAGGCATGGGCCGCAGAGGGCGTAAATGTGGGCTATCTCGAGCAGGAACCGCATCTGAACCCGAAGAAAACTGTTTTTGAAAATGTCATGGAAGGTCTTGGCGATTTAAAGGCCATCGTTGATGAATTCAACGACATCAGCCTGAAATTCGGCGAGCCGATGAGTGACGATGAAATGAATGAGCTGATCGCCAAACAGGGCGAGTTGCAGGATCAGATTGATGCCGCAGATGCCTGGGATCTGGACAGCCGCGTTGAACTTGCCATGGAAGCTCTGCGCTGCCCGCCAAAGGACAGTGACGTGACAATCCTGTCGGGCGGAGAGCGCCGCCGTGTGGCCTTATGCCGGTTGCTGCTGGCAAAGCCTGAAATTCTTCTTCTTGATGAACCGACCAACCATTTGGATGCGGAATCCGTGGCGTGGCTCGAAAATCATCTGAAAGAATATGTCGGTACCGTCATTCTGGTGACCCATGACCGCTATTTCCTTGATAATGTGGTGAATTGGGTTCTGGAAATTGATCGCGGGCGGGCAATTCCCTATCAGGGCCATTATTCCAGCTGGCTGGAGCAAAAGGAAAAACGCATCGCCCTGGAAGAAAAAGTCGAAGCGTCCCGCAAGAAAACCATGAAACGGGAATTGGCATGGATACGTCAATCGCCCAAAGCCCGCCAAGCCAAAAGCAAGGCGCGGATCAATGCCTATGATGATCTTCTCGCCGCGGCCCAGGAAGGCCGCAATGGGGATGCACAGATACAGATCCCCGTGGGGCCGCGCCTTGGCAATATGGTGATCGAAGCAGAAAATCTGTGTAAGGGTTACGGCGACAAGCTTTTGATCGATAATTTGAATTTCCGTCTGCCGCCCGGCGGCATTGTCGGTATCATTGGGGCCAACGGGGCGGGTAAAACCACCCTGTTTAAA
>JALSHF010000182.1 GCA_026982375.1 Emcibacter sp.
TTGAAGTGATGGCGGCGACAGGGGAATATAACATAACGCAGGGAGAGGCGGACGGTTTTCTGATGCGCCTGACCTGTCCGCAAAAGGTTCCTGTAGAAAAAAACATTTCGGACAGGGAGCAAACTCGGCGTAACGCCCTTCTGCCTGCCTGGGCGCGGGTTCTGCCGCGTGCGGAGCCTTCGCCGGCCCTGCCCTTAAGCCCTTCGCGCCCGGCGGAAGAAGAACCCGCCGTGATAAGTCCGCTCTTGGCCGCAAGGCGTCAGGGCCGTGATCACCAGCGGTTCCACCGGGGAAGGCTTATTCACCGGTTGCTTGAAATACTGCCGGACGTAAGCTCAATTGACCGGGCGCAGGCCGCGCAGGATTTTCTTGGCCAGCCCGCCTATGATTTGCCGGCGGCGGATATAAAACAGATTGTGACGCAGATTTTAGGGATTTTGAATGCGCCGGAATTTGCGGCGCTATTTTCAAAGGCCAGCCGCGCCGAGGTGCCCATTGTCGGGCTTGTCGGGAAGATGCCGGTTTCCGGTATTGTGGATCGTCTTGTGGTGCGAGATCATGAAGTTTGGATTGTGGATTATAAAACCAATCGCCCGCCGCCCAAAGACGCGGGTCATGTACCGCGCCTTTATCTGCGGCAGATGGCCGCTTACCGGGCCATATTATCCGATATTTATCCGGACAAAGCGATTAAATGCATGTTGTTATGGACAGATATTGCTCATTTGATGGAATTGCCCGCAGGGGCTCTTGATCAGATCATCTTCTGATCACAGAAAATTGTTTCATTGTTTTCCTTGACGCAAGGGGGGCGGCTTCCTACATTTAGCCTATGGCAGAAAAGGTGAATTAATTTACAAAAGGATTTAAAAACAATGAGTATAATTGCAGTCACAGATGCGGACTTTCAGGAAAAAGTTTTAAGCTCTGACAAACCGGTATTGGTGGATTTTTGGGCCGAATGGTGCGGACCTTGCAAACAGCTTGCACCGGTATTGGAACAGATTTCAGGGGAAATGGGCGATGATTTGACCATTGCCAAAATGGATATTGATGCCAATCCCAATGTTCCGACGAGCTACGGCGTTCGCAGTATTCCCACAATGTTATTGATCAAAGGCGGCGAAGTTGCCGCCATGAAAGTGGGTAATACGTCCAAGTCGGATTTGCAAAACTGGATCAAAGAAAACAGTTAAATTCTGCAAGTCAACAAATAACAGCTTTACTGCTCCGTGCTGCCCTTCGGATCATTGAGGAACGCGCCTCTGGCCTTGGCTAATTTGCGGGGCTAAAATATGAGAATATGGAGACAGTATATTATTTGAGGTACCTTTCAATCAATAATAGTATACTGTCCCCGGTTTCCCCGGTTTCGCGTCCCCGGTTTCGCGTAATGACACCGTAATGTGTCACCGTAATGCTATTTGGAGGAAAAATATATGTCAGTATTAGAAAACGGAATTGTTAGACCGCGGAGAAGTAATTACATTAGAGATTTTTTAAGCTATCATATTAGCAAAATGCTGTTTGGCATTTTTCTTTTAGCCTTTTTTTCCATTATTGTAGTAATTTGGTATTATTATGACCAATTTTCAAGTGAATTATGGCAATTTTCAAAGCAGCATAAGGATTGGGCAATATTTGGAGATTATTTTGGAGGTTTTCTAAATCCAATTCTTGGTTTCTTAGCGCTTAGCGCCCTGCTAATAACTATTGTACTGCAAATTAGTGAATTACAAGTAACGAGGGAAGAGCTTAAGTTTTCTAGAATTGCTCATGAAAAGTCTGAAGTTGCATTAAGAAAACAGGCTATAACGCTTCAAGAACAGTTGGAGCAAGCAAAACGCGCATCAAATGCTGAGTATTTTTTTCGAGCAATTGATCAAATGCAAAATGAAAATACTCGAAATGCAAGACGAAGAGTGTTTGAATTATATTTTGATGTAGAAAACCCTACCCCTTTATCAGAATGGAGTTTAGAAGATCGTTCTACTGGAGAAATAGTATGTCAAACATACGATACAGTCGGAATGATGGTCAGAAATGGTTTTGTTGAAGAAGAAATAATATTATCTAGCTGGTGTTCTTCAATAGTGAAAAGCTGGAAGTCAACGAAAGAAATCGTAATTGACAGAAGAAAGATTGAAGGAGAAGAATTTTGGACTAATTTTCAATGGCTTTATGAAAGAACAGTTAAGTATTTAAATGAAAAAAAATGATAATATACCCGTCCTGTTACAAGACCCAAAGTTCTGGAATAATATTAGAAGTTATCCGTAGCTGTGTCGCCGGAATTCTGACCATTCTTTAGGTATTTTCTGACTTAAAAGATCAAAATGATCTCCGCGATCTGCTTATATATACTGTAAAATCAATTGTGAGTGACAGAGCAGTACCCATTTCCCTTTTTCTATCTTGCGTTCTTTTCGTCAATACCAGAAACGCCCTCACGTCTTGCCAGTTCCGCAAATATATCATCAGGGCTGATGCCCATGTCCGCCCAGAGGATCATCATGTGAAACAGCAGGTCGGCGGATTCGGAAATGGCATCTTTCTGATCATCCAATACGGCGGCAAGGGCCAGTTCGACGCCTTCTTCGCCAACCTTTTGCGCGATTTTTTTGCGGCCTTTCTGGAATAATTTTGCCACATAGCTTTTGCCCGCATCCGCGTCTTTGCGGGCGGCGATGACCTTGGACAGCCGGCTTAAAATTTCTGCATTATCCATATCTACAACCTTACTGGTATATTATTGCGGCTCATATATTGTTTCGCTTCGGCAATGGTATATTCCCCGAAGTGAAAGATCGAGGCCGCCAGAACTGCGCTGGCATGGCCGTCGCGCACGCCCTCCACCAGATGCTCCAATGTGCCGACCCCGCCGGACGCAATCACGGGAACAGGCACATTATCGGCAATTGCGCGGGTCAGTTCAAGGTTAAATCCCGATTTCGTCCCGTCCCGGTCCATAGAGGTCAACAGAATCTCGCCCGCGCCATATTCCGCCACTTGCCGCGCATATTCCACCGCATCAATGCCTGTGGCCTCTCTGCCGCCGTGGGTGAAGACTTCGTAACGATTAGGGCCAACCGATTTGGCATCAATGGCCACCACAATACATTGGGAGCCGAATTTTTCCGCAAGCTCCCGCACAAGTTCCGGCCGTTTCACCGCCGCCGTCATAACCGAGACTTTGTCGGCCCCCGCCAAAAGCAAGGCCCGGACATCATCCGCGCTGCGCACCCCGCCGCCAACCGTCAGCGGCATAAAGCATTTCTCGGCGGTTTTGCGCACCACATCAAGGATGATCCCCCGATTATCGCTGGAGGCGGTAATATCCAGAAAACAAAGCTCGTCCGCGCCCGCCTGATCATAGAGAATGGCCTGCTCAACAGGATCACCGGCATCTTTCAGCCCGACAAAATTAACCCCCTTGACCACGCGGCCATCCTTCACATCAAGGCAGGGGATGATCCGCGTTTTAAGCATCACGCCCCCCTCTCAACAGCGTAATGGCCTCGGCTATATCAAGACTGCCGTCATATAAGGCCCGCCCGGATATGGCCCCTTCGAGTTTAACGCTCTGCTGATCTGCGGCCCGTTTCAGCTTTGCCAGATCATCAAGGCTGGACACGCCGCCGGACGCAATCACCGGAATGGACAAGGCGCGCGCCAGATCAACCGTGCCGGCCACATTCA
The DNA here is from genome assembly GCA_026982375.1 of Emcibacter sp. Taxonomy (GTDB): domain Bacteria; phylum Pseudomonadota; class Alphaproteobacteria; order Sphingomonadales; family Emcibacteraceae; genus Paremcibacter. Next base: position 3,700 of record JALSHF010000182.1, read on the forward strand.
CCCCTTCCATGGTGCCGTCCCGATCAATATCGGTATAGATGATGGCCGAGATACCCGCGTCTTCAAATTTTCGGCCCAAATCAACCGCTGTCATATCCGATGTCTCTGCCCAGCCTTCAACGGCAACCCTGCCGGCGCGGGCATCAATGCCGACCGCCACATGGCCCGCGAATTCCTTCGCAGCCTCACGTACCAATGCCGGGTTATGCAGCGCCGCCGTACCCAGAATAACGCGGCTGATGCCTTTATCTATCCATGCCTCGATGGTTTCAAGGTCCCTTATTCCGCCGCCAAGCTGCACCGGAACCTCAATCTTTGCCAGAATATCATCGACCGCAGCACCATTGACCGGCTGACCGGCGAACGCCCCGTTCAGATCCACCAGATGCAGCCATTCGCATCCGGCGTTCTGAAATTGCCGGGCCTGATCTGCCGGGCTGTCATTAAAGACTGTGACCCGGGTCATGTCACCTTTAAACAAACGCACGCACGCACCGTCTTTTAAATCTATGGCTGGAAATAATAACATCTAATCCAAATCCTTGGCGTAATAATAGCCTTCTAAAAATTGATCATTCACATAGGCAAACCGTTTCTTCGTGCCCCATTTTTCCATGCCAAACCATTCACAAATGGATATGGCCGCGAGCTGATCTGCCCGGACAGATATTTCCAGTGACCGGCAGCCGTTAATGATGGCATAATCCTGAACGCGGTTGATCATTTCCTTGGCCAAGCCGTAATTTCTGGCCCAGGGCGCCAAAAAGAAATTGACTATTTCGCCCCGGAAAGCCCCAACCTCGTTACTGGCGGGCGGGCGAAGCAATTGGCAGGAACCGGAAATCTGCCCATCCATTTTAGGCAGGAACAGCGTTCTTTCCCGCATCAACATCACGCCTTTCCAATAATTCTCCAACGCCTTTTCTTCGGGCGCGGCGAGCCAGTTAAAACTTTCGCCAACAGAAATGGCTTCACGCGTGACCTCGCAAAGCTGCATCAAATCCACATTGCTCAGACTTTCCACAAGATCCACTTCAAGTCTGGGGCCTTGCCGGCCAAATATATCGTCCTTTATCAGGTCATCTGACATGGTCGTTATCCTATCGCTGCATTATTTTCTTTACGGATGCCATTGCAGGAAATTCCCGATTAACCGCAGGCCAACCTCCTGGCTTTTCTCCGGGTGAAACTGGGTGCCGACAATATTATCCCGCCCAATCATGGCCGGAATATCGCCCCCATATTCTGACCGCATCATAACATGGCTCAAATCACAGACTTCATATTGGTAGCTATGGACAAAATATACATGATCCCCGTCCGAAATTCCCCTGAGAACCGGATGCGCCCCATGGGGCTCTGCAATAGCCAACTGGTTCCAGCCCATATGTGGTATTTTCAGGTGTGGCATTTTCAGATTTTGATCTTCGGCGATATTTAACGGTTTAACATGGCCTTTGATCCAGTCCAGACCCTCGTGATCACCATGTTCATGACCAACCGTTGCCATCAATTGCATACCTACGCAAATACCCAGAAAAGGCCGGCCTTGCTTTATGGCCGCCTGTTCCAGAGCCTCTGTCATGCCGTCCAGAGCCCTAAGCCCCGAAATACAATCACCAAATGCGCCAACGCCGGGCAGGATGATATGATCTGCTGCGGCAACTTTCTCCGGACATGATGTTACCTGTACCGCCAAGCTCAGCCCGCGATCCCGGGCGCATCTTTGGACGGCCTTTTCAGCGGACCTTAAATTTCCTGATCCGTAATCAATGATGGCAACGGACATATTGCCCCCTATGACAAATCGGTTTTATCGCCAATCACCCCTTTGGTGGACGGGATGGCATCGGCGGTGCGGGGGTCAATTTCAAGCGCCTCGCGTAATGCACGGGCCAGAGCCTTATAGCTGGATTCAATGATATGGTGATTATTTTCGCCATATATATTTTCCATATGCAGCGTAATACCCGCGCCAAAGGCAAAGGCCCGAAACCATTCCTGAAATAATTCCGTATCCATATCGCCCAGCTTGTCACGGCTGAAATCAACCTTCCACACCAGAAACGGCCGTCCCGAAATATCCACCGATGCGCGGGTCAGACATTCATCCATGGGAATGACGGCATTGCCGTAACGGGTAATGCCCCGCAGGTCGCCCATGGCCTCTTTCATCGTTTGACCCAGAATAATGCCCACATCTTCAACCGTGTGATGATAATCAATATGCAAATCCCCTTCGGCCCGGATGGTGATATCAATCAGGCTATGCCGGGACAATTGTTCCATCATATGGTCAAGAAAGCCAATTCCCGTTTCCACATCATAGACACCCTGTCCATCCAGATTGACGGAAACACTGATTTCTGTTTCTTTGGTGGCACGGTTACAGGTGGCACTGCGCATCATATCCTCCGTTATTATTGGCCCATAGATTCACTTAGCGCCACATATAGCAGCAGCCCGTTAAAAAACCAACAAGGCAATGAAATTTTAATATTAATAAAATGACAGACCTGTATGAGAACATAAGATAAATGAATATTTTTTTCCTTTCCCCTTGACCCTTACTCTATAATTCCCCAAATGAGAGACATAATATTTAGAAAAGGTAGACCCAATGACGGAAACCACAAAAGCCAACAATGGATCGGAATGGCACGGCACCACCATCATAAGCATTCGCAAGGGTGACAAGGTCGTCATCGCGGGTGACGGCCAGGTATCCCTTGGCGATACCGTGATCAAGGCCAACGCCCGAAAAGTACGCCAATTGGGCGGCGGCAGTGTGGTCGCGGGTTTTGCCGGCTCCACCGCCGATGCCTTTGCTTTGTTTGAGCGGCTCGAAGGCAAGCTGGAACGTTACAATGGTCAATTGCTGCGGGCCTGCGTTGAAATGGCCAAGGATTGGCGCACCGACCGCTATCTGCGCCGATTAGAGGCCATGATGATCGTGGTTGACAAGGAAGTCAGTCTTGTACTGACCGGCAATGGTGACGTTCTGGAATCTGATGATGGCATTCTTGCCATTGGTTCCGGCGGAAATTATGCCTTGGCCGCCGCCCGCGCCCTGATGGATCAGGATCTTGATGCCGAACAGGTGGCCCGTCAGGCCATGGGCATCGCCGCAGACATCTGCGTTTATACCAATAATAATCTTACCGTTGAAATACTGGAAGCCCTATGACCGCCTTTTCCCCCCGTGAAATCGTCTCCGAACTAGATCGTTATATTATCGGCCAAAAGGATGCCAAACGGGCGGTGGCCATTGCCCTGCGTAATCGCTGGCGCAGGCACCAGCTTGAAGATCAGATGAAAGAGGAAGTCCTGCCGAAAAATATCCTGATGATCGGCCCCACTGGTGTCGGCAAGACAGAAATTTCCCGCCGGCTGGCCAAACTGGCCAATGCCCCCTTTGTCAAGGTGGAAGCCACCAAATTTACCGAGGTCGGCTATGTGGGCCGCGATGTGGAGCAAATTGTCCGCGATCTTGTGGAAATTGCCATCGGCATTGTCCGCGAAAAGAAACGCACCCAAGTAACCGCCAAGGCAGAACTGGGCGCGGAAGAGCGTATTCTGGACGCGCTGGTTGGGCCAACCGCCACGGCTGAAACGCGCCAGAAATTCCGCAAAATGCTGCGGGAGGGTCAGATGGATGACAAGGAAATCGAAGTCGATGTGACGGAAAATTCGGCGTCCGGCATGCCATCTTTTGACATTCCGGGCATGCCCGGGGCCAGCATGGGCATGATTAACCTTGGCGATATCATGGGCAAGGCCATGGGCCCCAAGACAGAAAAAAAGAAAATGTCCATCAAGGATGCCTTCAAAATTCTGGAATCCGAGGAAAGAGATAAACTCATTGATGAAGACAGCCTGATCAAAGAGGCGCTGCATATCACCGAACAATCGGGCATTGTTTTCCTTGACGAGATTGACAAGATCGCCGGACGCGAAGGCCGTAGCGGCGGCGAGGTCAGCCGCGAAGGGGTTCAGCGCGACCTGCTGCCTTTGATCGAAGGCTGTATCGTGTCCACCAAATATGGCCCTGTCAAAACCGACCATATATTATTCATCGCTTCCGGCGCTTTCAGCATGTCCAAACCATCAGACCTGCTGCCTGAATTACAAGGCCGCCTGCCGATCCGGGTCGAGCTGCGCGCCCTGACCGAAGAAGACTTTAAACATATTCTGACCGAGCCTGACTTCAGTCTGATCAAACAATATGTCGCGCTGCTCGCCACCGAAGAAGTCACCTTGAATTTCACCGATGACGGCATTGGCGCCATCGCCAAACTGTCCGCTGAAATCAACCGCAGCGTTGAAAATATTGGCGCGCGCCGGCTGCATACGGTTTTGGAGCGGGTGCTGGATAATATCAGTTTTGAAGCCACCGATAAATCCGGCGCAGAAGTCGTCATCGACGACGCTTATGTCACCGAACATATCGGCGACCTGTCCGACACATCCGACCTGTCCAAATTCATTCTGTAGGAAAAACCCTGATTCATGATAAAGTAGGTTATGAGACCCAATACTCTTGCGCATATTACGTAATATGTGTATTATACGCATTGTATATTAAGGAGAATTGGTCATGACCACAGTTACCGCGTCTGAATTCCAGAAAAATTTCGGAACTTTCAAAGAAGCCGCCCAGCGCGAGCCTGTTAAAATAACCAGTAACGGACGGGAAAGCGTCGTGCTTATTTCTGCAGCATCCTTCGCCGAATATGAACAATTCAAGAAACAGAAATATGCCTATGGTGGGGAGGTCACGGACGAGTTTGAAAAACACCTTGATCATTTCATGGAAGAACATAAGGATGTCCTGGAAGGGCTTGCCAAGTGACTGATAGCTCTGAACCAAACTGGATCAGCATGTTTCAGGTTCTGCATATTCAGAAGAAAACGATAGAAAGACAAGGGGGAGGTTCCGGTATTAGAGATGAAGGGCTATTGGAATCTGCTCTTGCTCGCCCACAAAACTTTTATGCTTACGGTGAGCATGATATTCATGCCCTCGCCGCGGCCTATGCCGAAGGGATAGCCCGTAATCACGCGTTTGTCGATGGCAACAAGAGAGCCGCCTATATCGCCTCCGGTTTATTTCTATATCAGAACGGCTACAAGCTGAACATAAAGTCCACCTCTGCTCAAATCACTCTATTTGAAAATCTGGCCAAAGGCGAAATGAGCCGCGAAGAACTGGCAGAATTTTATCGCCGAAACACATCCAGAATAGAAAAACCGGGCAGAATAGAAAAGCCGGGCAGAATAGAAAAACCGCGCCGCCCATGAAAATTATTTTGGCCCCTATGGAGGGCGTGGTCGATTATGCCATGCGGGAATTATTGACCGCATCAGGTCACTATGACCTGTGCATTACCGAATTTGTCCGCGTGGTGGATCAGGTCTATCGGCCCGCGTTTTTTCGCAAAATATGCCCGGAATTAGACCCCGAATTAAATCAGGGCGGCACGACCCGTGCCGGCACGCCTGTGCGGGTACAATTGCTGGGCCAGCATGCGGACTGGATGGCCGAAAATGCCGCCGTTGCCGCCGATCTTGGCTCCTGCGGCATTGATATAAATTTCGGCTGCCCGGCCAAGACCGTCAACCGGCACCGGGGCGGGGCGATTTTGCTGCAGGAACCAGAGACCCTCTATAAAATCGTCAAAGCCGTCCGCGACGCCGTGCCCGGCGATCAGCCGGTGAGCGCAAAAATGCGGCTGGGTTACGCGACTGCCGACCTTGCCCTTGACTGCGCCCATGCCATTGAAAGCGCCGGCGCGAATATGATCACCGTCCATGCCCGCACCAAAATGGAAGGGTACAAGCCCCCGGCCCATTGGCATATCATCGATGATATGCGCCGCCATATCAGCATCCCCGTCACGGCAAATGGTGATATCTGGTCACGGCCGGATGCGGAAAATTGCCGCCGCGTTTCCGGCTGCGATGATATAATGATCGGGCGCGGGGCGTTATGCCTGCCCAATTTAGCGTCGGTGATCAAGGTGAATGCCGCGCCGATGCCCTGGAAAGAGGCCTGTGACATATTGATTCTTTACGCCTGTTTCTCGCGCCCCTCGCACCAGCGCGGCTATTTGCCAAGCCGGATCAAACAATGGTTCAGTTACCTGAAGCGACACTATCCAGAGGCCCACATCCTGTTTGAAAAAATTAAACGCTTGCGTCAGCTTGATGACATTATCACCCTGATCAGGCAGGAACGTTAAGCGGCCCTTGAAACCACATCTTTTATTTTATATATTGCCACATCTTTTATTTTATATAGTGATTGAATAACATTAATCAGGCTCCGGATTTACGGTCCGGCCCGCTGAAAGGAAGACGATGACCAACTATGTCGTATCGGCCCTCTATCATTTTACAGAGCTTGCCGATTATCAGGAATTACGCCCAAAATACCATGATTTTCTCACCCGCCATAATATTCGCGGCACCTTGCTTTTGGCCCGGGAAGGCATCAATGGCACGGTTGCCGGTACGGCGGATGCCATAAAAGCGCTTCATGACTTTATCCGGTCGGATAAAAGGCTGCAACATATCGTCACCAAAGAATCCACCGCCGCCGAGATGCCTTTTCACCGCACCAAAGTGCGCCTGAAAAAGGAAATCGTCACCATGGGCGTGGAAAATATTGACCCGCGTCATATAGTTGGCACCTATGTTAAACCGGCGGACTGGAATGATTTGATTGCGGACCCTGATGTGGTCGTGGTCGACACCCGCAATGATTATGAGGTCGGCATCGGTACATTCAAAGGGGCAATAAATCCGCAAACCGCAACTTTTCGAGAATTCCCCGCTTTTGTTAAAAATGAGCTTTCGGGTCAGGAAGGCAAAAAAGTTGCCATGTATTGTACCGGCGGGATTCGCTGCGAAAAATCAACCGCCTATCTGAAACAGCAGGGCTTTGACGAGGTTTATCATCTGGAAGGTGGCATCCTGAAATATCTTGAGGAAATTCCGCAAGAAAATTCCCTTTGGCAGGGCGAATGTTTTGTTTTTGACAGCCGGGTATCTGTGAAACATAATCTGGCAGAAGGCAGCTATGATCAATGTTTTGCCTGCCGCATGCCCATCACGGAAATGGAAAAACAGGCCGAAAGTTACCAGCGCGGCGTCAGCTGCCCACATTGTTATGACAGCCACAGCAAAGCCCAAAGACAACGTCATCTGGAACGGGAAAAACAAGTCACCCTCGCGCGGAAAAAAGGTCTGCCCCATATTGGAGAAGACGCGGCGAAAGTCATTGAAAAACGCCGCGCCGATAAACATCAAAAAAAGGCGCAGCAACGGGAAATAGATCACGCCCCAAAAGCTAAAACAACAGAAGCTTCTTTATGAAATTGAATTTTGACAACCAATTTGCCAAATTGGGTGACAAATTTTCGGTTTCCATGGCCCCGCGCCCCTTGCCAAATCCCCGCATGGCCAGCTTTAATGCGCCGGCAGCGGCGTTGATCGGCCTTGATCCAGATGCGCTATCCGGCGATATTGCCTTAAAATTCTTTAGCGGCGCAGAAATGATTTCCGGTGCGGCGCCTTTGGCCATGGTCTATTCCGGCCATCAGTTCGGTGGCTATAGTCCGCGCCTTGGCGATGGCCGGGGCCTGTTATTGGGGCAGGTGCGCAGCGCACAGAATATTCTCTGGGACTTGCATTTAAAAGGCGCGGGCCTGACGCCCTTTTCCCGCATGGGCGACGGGCGGGCCGTTTTACGGTCAAGCATTCGGGAATATCTGGCCAGCGAAGCCTTGCATCATTTGGGCATTCCCACCAGCCGCGCCTTATGCCTGATCAGCAGTGATGAACCGGTGCGGCGCGAAACAATGGAAACTGCCGCCGGCTTGTTACGCGTGAGTGAAAGCCATATCCGCTTTGGCTCCTTCGAGTATTTTTTCTATACGCAGCAGCATGATGACTTAAGAAAACTGGCGGATTATGTTCTGGATATTCATTTTCCCGAACTGCGCAAAAGCCCCTTGCCTTTTGACAGTATGCTGCTGGAGATTACCGCGCGAACCGCAGATATGGTCGCCCATTGGCAGGCTTTTGGCTTTGCCCACGGGGTGATGAATACGGATAATATGTCTATCCTTGGTCAGACCTTCGATTATGGCCCCTACGGCTTTATGGAAGCCTTTGACCCAGACTATATCTGTAATCATTCCGATGATACAGGCCGCTATGCGTTCAATCAGCAGCCACATATTGGTCTGTGGAATTGCCTCGCCCTCTGCCATGCTTTAAAGCCAATCACCTCACCTGACATGAATGAGCCGGTGCGCGATCATTATCATCAGAT
>JALSHF010000183.1 GCA_026982375.1 Emcibacter sp.
CGCCCGGCAGATGATGGCGCAAGGGGAATATACAGCTGCGCATCAAATCCTGCACCAACTCAAAAATAAATCTGTTGATCAAATACAGGTTCAATTTTTATTGGGGCAAATAGCTGGCTTACAAAAGGCGTGGAAAGAAAGTATATTTATATATCGCGATATTCTTGCTTCACGGCCAGATATTGTGCGTGTCCGTTTAGAATTAGCACGAGCCTTTTTTGAAGTTCATGATGATAATAATGCTAAATACCACTTTAGTCGGGTTTTGGCAGAGAAAGAATTACCAAAGACTGTTCAGGTGAATATAAAACGTTTCTTAAGCACTATTCATTCACGTAAAAACTGGGCGCTTAACTTTTCCTTAGCTGCCAAACCGGACAACAATGTCAATACGGCAACTGGACAGCAAACAGTTAATTTGTTTGGGTTGCCTTTTAAACTTTCTGATGACGCACGAAAATCATCAGGACTTGGACTAAATGCCATATTGAACGGTGCTTATTTTCTTAAACTTGATGATAACATTAAATTAGAAATAGGAGGGGGTATTTCCCATACAGAGTATCTGAATGGAGCAGCCTTTGACGATACATTTGTTAACGGACAAATTGGCCCGATGTTTTCTTTTGGGACGACTGATATACGCGCTGTTGCTATAGCTGGCTATCGACGCTTCGGGGGACGGGGGCTTTTTAGCAATTATGGGGGCCAATTATCAATGAATAGTCGTATCTCAAATCAATTATATTTTGGTGGGGTGCTTGACATTCAATATCTTGATTATCTGACTGATGACAGTAGGGATGGCCCCGTGATATCATTAGTTGTACAAACTAATTATCTGGTTTCTCAGATACGCCTTGTCCGATTTCTAGCTGGGATAACGCGCGAAAGCACTAAGGCGGATACACTAAAAAATTGGCGTTATCGTTTAGGACTAGGATATAGGCAGCAAATGCCTTTCGGAATTACCCTTGATGCTTCATCAGAATATTCTTGGCGGCCATTTGACGAACCCAACGCTATTTTTGGTTGGGAACGTAAAGATAACTCTTTATCTGCAGGCATTACTTTGACCAAGCGTGATTTGACATTTTTTGGTTTTGTTCCTGTAATTGGCTATAATTATTATAAAAATAATTCTAGTTTAAGTTTTTTTGAATTCACACGCCATAGTGGTCAAATTGGCTTGACAAAAATATTTTGAAATTTATACTTTTGAACATTGTAGCTCGCCATAGTGGTATGCACATACTGTTTTAGTTGGGGGAATTAGTGTATAAAAATAAATTGATTTCACGTATTTTCAGTTCGTTATTAACCACCTCATTTCTGGTTCTTTCCGGATGCGGGGGAGGCGGAGCGTCGGGTGGCAACCCAACAATAAACCCAACACCTCCTCCTCCTCCCCCACCGCCGCCTAAATCGTTCCGTGAAGTTAAGGAGGATTTTACCTTTCTTGCCCCAATCGGTGCAGCCATAGCTGTATTTTCCGATAGAAATGGAAATCGTGTCCGTGATACAATAAAAAAAATTTCTAATGACAGCACACTGGATTTTGGAGAAAAAAGTGGTAATTTTGATCTGGATTTTCTTGAGTTTATAGGTGGTAGTGGAGTGGTCGGGAGATTTCGGGAATCTTTCACCAAGGACGACCTTGTAGAAAGTCGTTCTGATAATATTTTTTCTGTATTCAAGACATCTGATGCGGAATTTGCTTTGTTAAATCCGGGGTCTGCAGCCTCTGGTTATGATTACACCTCTTTGATTTTGGTTATTGATAATAATACTGGCGGTAATCAAGGGTTCTCAGCTGATATTGGGCTTATATCTGTAGTTTTTGGTTTCCCCACACTTCCGGATACACTGCCAACAACAGGCCAGGCAGAATTTCGGGGCGGCATTGTTGGAAATGCCGCTTTTTCAAATGGAGATTTTGGGGTTTTAAATGGCCCTGTGCTCATTAATGTTGATTTTGTGGAAAATAAAATTAATGGTGTTTTTGGTGGAATCACAAGTTCTCAAGTTCTGGGAAGTCTTAAATTTACAAGTTTTGTAGGAGGCGTAAGTGGGGACCTTCCTGATATTCGTTTTACAGCACCACTCGATAGAGCTACAGGGCTTTTTTCAGCTGATATAAGATTCGCTTCTCCAACCCCTCTCACTTTAGATCCGATATTAATTGCAAACCCGGGGGGAAGGGTCGAAGGTGGATTTTTTGGCCTATCAGATATGAATGGTCCTCCAGAAATTGGGGGAACATTACAGGTAAATAATGATTTATTGATGATTAATGCCGCTTTTATCGCGCGTCAAGGTGGGGCTGCTGAGAGTTTTAATTTTGACGGAATTAAACCACAATTATCTAATTTTGATACAATTCGTCCATACCCTGTTACGGGTATCGCGTCGGCATCTGTAAACGATAATTTTATTGTAACCTATGCTAATAGCAATGAAATCAACGGACAACGTTTTGCTAATCATACTATCCCGTTTCTTCCGGGAGAGTTTCTATTTCCTGAGCAATTCAGTGACTTTAATTCTTTTTATCGTAGTGACTTGTCAGGGGCTGATGCCCTCACGTTTGAATTATTTGACGACCGGAATTTTGATAATAACCGCTTTTTTCGTATTTCATTGGATACGGTGGATGCGAATAGATTTGATCTGGAGGAAGTTCGATTTGGATTTGCTGCGAACTTTTCTTTTAAGGATTCCTTCTTCGAAACATCTTCTTCGCCCTACTTTACAACATCACTAATCAGTCTTGATTATTTTATTTTTGGAAGTATTGCGCAGCCAACAGATCTGCCTTTAACAGGACTCGCTCAATTTGAAGGGGATGCTTTTGGGCAGTATTATATTTTTTCTCCCCTCGAAAATGGCCCAGCGTTAAACCAACAATATTTTGATTTTAATTCAAAGGTCTCAATTGATCTAAATTTTGCGACAGGCCTTACAGAGGTAACATTTAGTAACTATACGATACCGACAGCATTACTTGACTATATTGATGTCGGTGCTCGCGGGAATTTTTCCATATCCAGTGGGTTTGTAGGATCTTTAAATTTCTTTGATTCAAATTCTGTGGAAATTCCCTTTGATCCTTTGGGATCATTTCAAGGACATCTTTTTCAAACGGAACTTGGAGATTTGGAGCTTGGGGGTAAATTTAATTATAGTTTTGGAAAGGTGGGCAATAATTTTGCGAACGCACCGGAATTACGTATCACAGGGGCATTTGGGGCATCTCTGATTTCTATTGAAAATACTGGTGAGCCCTCACGTTCTGCTTCTGGCATTGCCGTAGATTTAGTGAATACTCTTATGACGGTTACAGATCCCTTCACTGGACAGAGTACTGATCAATTTGCTCACTTGACAAGCTTGGTCTCAGGAAACCCGGGGCAAGTTGAACGTATCTTCTCATATTTTGGGACATATAAGAGGGCTGGAACTTCTGGAAGTCTAGCGGTATTGTCACCATTCGATGAGTTGAACAGACTAACAAGTTTCAGGGGATATGCAAATATCACTAGGTCGGGGCCATCTGTTTTTATGGACTTTTCTTCTGCTGATATCACAAGAAACGCTGTAGATGCGTTTAGTGGTGGGACAACAATTGCGGAAAGAATAACAATAACGGCAGAGGTGCTGAGTAATGCATCAGGCAACGCTTCTTTCACTCTAATATCAGAAAAAACAGCAACAGGTGGAGATGAGCTATTGGCTTTATCCCGACCCGGGTCCGATGTCTTTGGCCTTGATTATGCCGGATTCGGGATTTGGGCACTTGAGGACCCATCAGGTGCCTTTAGGACGAATACATTTGTTTATGGTACATCCACACCAGAAAGTGACATTCCCGCCACTGGCACAGCAAATTATCAAGGTAAAGCTATAGGTATAGCAACGCAAGGGCCTGGATCTGCGTCCAGCAAAAACATTACTGTTGGTGTGGTTACTGGTGATTCATTATTAAATGTTGACTTTTTAGCTTCTACTGTTTCGCTGACAATTGATAACCTTGACCTTACCCTATCTGGGGAAAGTGGGACAATGAGTTTGTCCCCTATTACTGGAATTGGTCAAATCAATGGCTCTTCATTTTCTGGACAGTTTGATGGTAGCACAGGAAATGGTTTGGATTTTATTGGTTCATTCTTCGGCTTAGCTGCGCCCTTGCCCCCAGAGGTGGCGGGTTTATGGAATAAAAGGATAATTGATCCTCGTAATGCATCAGACTTTATTAATATTAACGGCGTATTTACAGGAAAGGCTCAATAGGGAAATCCTATGAAATCCCGTCATCTATTTCTGATTACAGGAATTTTCTATAATACAAGGCCTTTAGCTGCCTTTCAGCAGTCTGTTGTGTCCGGTTACCAGTGACCTTCGGTGAAGCAATCACGAAGGGGAAGTGCTGGTGCATTTTTATCTTGTTAAATATCCAGTTCCGCCACTTTATCCGCATTTTCCTGTATGAACTGGAAGCGTAGTTCGGGTTTTTTGCCCATGAGGGCATCGACCCGTTCAGAGGTATCAAGGCGGGTGCCTTCGGGGATCATAATGCGCAGCAGGGTGCGCTTGTCCTTTTTCATGGTGGTTTCTTTAAGCTGGGCGGCGGGCATCTCTCCAAGGCCTTTAAAGCGGCTGATTTCAATCTTGCCCCGGCCTTTGAATTCTGTTTCCATCAGCTCGTCTTTATGCTGGTCATCCCGGGCATAAAAAACCGTGCCGCCCTGGGCAATGCGGTAGAGCGGCGGCTGCGCCAGATAAAGATGTCCATTTTTAATAAGTTCGGGCATTTCCTGATAAAACAGGGTGATCAGCAGGGTCGCAATATGCGCGCCGTCGACATCCGCATCGGTCATGATGATGACTTTTTCATAGCGCAAGGCATTTTCATCATATTGATCTCCCGCGCCGCAACCAAGGGCGAGGTTGATATCGGCGATTTCCTGATTCCCGCGAATTTTATCCCGGGTGGCGCTGGCCACATTGAGAATTTTACCGCGAATGGGCAGGATGGCCTGGGTTTTCCTGTCGCGGGCCTGTTTGGCAGAACCGCCCGCAGAATCACCCTCCACAATATAAATTTCGGTGCCGTGGGGGGCATCCTGACTGCAATCGGATAGTTTGCCGGGCAGACGCAATTTGCGTTTATTGGTGGCGGTTTTGCGTTTTACGTCTTTTTCTTCCCGGCGGCGCTGGCGTTCATCCGCCCGCTCCAATGCCCAGGCCAGCAAATCATTTGCCATGGCCGGTGCGCCGCTCAACCAATGGTCGAAATGGTCGCGAATGGCATTTTCCACCAGTTTTGCGGCTTCTGGGTTGGTTAGCTTGTCCTTTGTCTGGCCCTGAAATTGTGGATTTTTTATGAAAACAGAAATCAGGCTACAGCTGTTGATAAAAATATCTTCGCCGGTGATGCTGGCGGCTTTTTTATTGCCAATCAATTCGCCGTAGGCTTTGATGCCTTTCAGCAAACCGGATCGAATGCCGGCTTCATGAGTGCCGCCGATGGGAGTCGGTACCGTATTACAATATGACCTGATATTACCGTCACCATATTCAGGCCAGCATACCGCCCATTCCACGCGGCCCATATCATCGGCGAGGGGGGATATGCCGTGAAAGTTTTCCTCCGTTACTTTTGGCCTTTTTTCCATTGAGCTGGTCAGATAATCATTCAATCCACCGGGAAAATGAAAGCTGTCTTTTTCCAGTATGCTGTCCCCATCCCTGATCAATTCAGGGTCACACTGCCAGCGGATTTCAACGCCCCTGAACAGATAGGCCTTTGATTTGGCGAGTTGATATAATCTGGCGGGTTTGAATTTGGCAGATTTACCAAAAATCTCATGATCGGGAATGAAGGTAACCTTCGTGCCGCGCCGATTATTTGTTGCGCCGATATTTTCAAGCTTTGACGTGGGTTTTCCGCGTGAAAAGCTTTGTTGCCAAATTTGCTTATCCCGCGCCACCTCAACGGTCAGCCATTCGGACAGGGCATTGACCACAGAAACGCCGACGCCGTGGAGACCGCCGGATGTTTCATAGGCTTTGCTGTTAAATTTACCGCCCGAATGAAGGGTCGTGAGAATAATCTCCAGCGCAGACTGATCTTTAAATTTTGGATGGGGATCAACGGGAATCCCCCGGCCATTATCAGAAATGGTGATTGAGCCATCGCTGTGCATATGGATTTCGATTCTGTTGGCATGGCCGGCCACGGCCTCATCCATGGAATTGTCAAGCACTTCGGATACGAGGTGATGCAGCGCTCTTTCGTCTGTGCCGCCCACATACATACCGGGGCGAAGCCGGACAGGCTCCAGTCCTTCGAGTACTTCAATGTCTTTTGCAGAATAATCAGTCGTTGTAACCGTCGTATCAAAAAGGTCAGTCATATGGGCGAGAATCTCTGAATAATATTGTTAATGGTTTTTGGATACACTATACGATCAAAGATAACAATATCCAGATGTTGATTGAAATTGTATTTTTTTAATTAACTGGCATACTCAAGTTCATGATAAATAATTGGCACCAGAAATAATGAAGCAGTCGGGGATAGCATTTTTTTGGGTCTATAGAAAAGAGGCTCTGTCACTGGCGGGCCTTTTTCTTTTGGGAATGGGGTTTGGGGCCACATGGATTTTCTACGATAATGATATAAAGGATAGGCAAAAACCCGAGACATCCTTGGCTTTTGAAGAAGGTCATAATATTATCGAGGTTGAAATTTCTGATATTATCTCCAAAGATAACCCCGAAAATTTAGAGCTTCCCGCAGAAAAAAAAGAAAAGGCGGCCCCTGATAGAGCAGAAACATGGAGATTGAATGCGGTAAAAGTCGCCGCTCATGTGGGGGACGAACCTCAGATTACGATCGTTATTGATGATCTGGGGGTGGTTAAAAATTTGACGTTGGGGGTTATCGGTTTAGAAGGCCCCTTAACGTTGTCATTTTTGCCTTATGCCAAGAATTTAAGGCAAATAACGCGGTTAGCGGCAAGCAATGGTCATGAATTGATGGTTCATTTACCCATGGAACCACAGGGGGATAAAAACCCGGGGCCACATGCCTTGCGCGTTGACGCGACAGACGGGCAAAATCTGAAAAATCTATATTTCAACCTGTCACAATTTGAGGGCTATGTGGGGTTGAATAATCATATGGGCAGTGCCTTTACCGAGGATAGGGCAGGGCTGAACATCCTGTTGGATGAGGTGAAGAAAAGAGGGCTGCTGGTGCTGGATTCACGCACATCGCGCGGGTCTCTGTTGGCTGACCTGGCATCGGACAAGAATATCCCCAATATGACCCGGGACTTTTTCCTGGATAATATGCAGGATGTGGATTATATATTGGGCCAGCTTAATAAGCTTGAGGAGATGGCAAAAAAAAGAGGCCACGCCATTGCCATTGGTCACCCCTACAGGGAAACCATAGAAGCCTTGACGTTATGGCAGGCCACGTTAAAAGAAAAGGGCATTGCCCTTGTGCCCTTATCCCATATCATGAAAAAGAAATATGACAATATTCTTCTGGCGAAGGGTAAAGAAAAAAATCCGTCACCACATTAATTCCTCACCACATTAATTATTGTATTTCAGGCATGCCGGAAAATCTGATGGCTTCTTCTGCGGCGCGAAATTGGGCGCGGGCCTTGGCCTGACATTCGGCATATTCTGATTCCGGATTGCTGTCGGCGACAATGCCGGCACCGGCCTGAACATGCATCACACCGTCTTTCACAATAGCTGTTCTGAGAACAATGCAGGTATCCATACTGCCATCTGCGGAAAAATATCCCACGGCACCGGCATATATGCCGCGTTTATCCATTTCCATTTCATCGATAATTTCCATGGCGCGGACTTTGGGCGCGCCGCTGACGGTTCCGGCAGGAAAGCCAGCAGCAAAGGCCTGAAGCGGCCCATATTCCGGTTTGATTTCGCCGCGTACCTCTGACACGATATGCATCACATGGGAATAAAGTTCGATAATTTTATTTTGGGTGGGCCTCACCGTTCCGGTTTTTGCCACCTTGCCCACGTCATTACGGCCCAGATCAAGCAACATAAGATGTTCTGCAAGCTCTTTTGGGTCTGCAAGCAAGTCATCCGCCAATTGTTGGTCTTCTTTGGGGGTCGCGCCCCTTGGGCGGGTGCCGGCGATGGGCCTGACAGTGATTTCACCGTCCCGAAGGCGCACCATAATTTCCGGACTGGAACCAATGACAGAAAAATCGCCAAATTTTAAATAGAAGAGAAACGGCGAAGGATTGGTTCTTCTCAATGCGCGGTAAAGGGAGAAAGGCGGCAAGCTAAAGGGGGCTGTAAAACGTTGGGAGAGCACGACCTGAAAAATATCACCGGCCTTGATATATTCTTTGGCTTTTTTGACCATGGCCAAATATGTTTCTTTTGGCGTATTCGATATGGGCTCTTCCATTTTCAGAAGATCATGAGACATTTTTTTTGACCCGGAGAGGGGCTGAGACAGCGCATGTTCAATCTCTGCTATTCTCATCTCTGCGCGGGCATAGGCCGTTTTCGCCGTTATATTCTTTTTGTGCCTAACGGGTGTCACAATGGTCAACAGGTCGGTTACTGAATCAAAAACCACCATAATGGTGGGCCGCAAGAATATGGCATCCGGAATGTCAAGGTTATCGGGCTTTGCAGGACCAAGCTTTTCCATGAGCCGGACGATGTCATAGCCCATGTAACCGATCAAGCCAGCGGCCGACGGCGGCATGCCGGCGGGCAGGTCAATAAGTGATTCTTCGAGCAGATCAGCCAGACTGTCCAAAGCGCCTTTATCTTGGGGGTAATAGGCTGTTTCGTCACGGGCCGCCGTTAAGGCGGACCGGTTGATTTCTGATTTGTCGCCAATGCAGCGCCATATGATATCCGGCTTTAAGCCAATGAACGTATAGCGCCCGCGAATGGCGCCGCCCTCGACAGATTCAAGCAGGCAGCTATAGTCTTCTTCATTGGCGCTCAGTTTCATAAAAGCAGAAATCGACGTTTCAAGGTCGGCGACCAACGTTGTCCATATTATCTGAGGTTTATGACTTTCATAATGCGCGTTGAATGTTTCGAAATTAGGTGAAACAGACATTATTGCTCCCGAGAATCCAGCTGATTATGAACCGCATTAACGGCTCTTTCGTTGATGATTACAGGTAGGCTTGTCTCCAAATATCGCCAATAATTGGACAATATGCGCTGTTGATATTCCTGCGCCAACAATTGTTTTAACTGAGCAGTCTGTGCGGGGGGCATGGCGGCATCTGGATGATTGCGGGACACCAGTTTAACGATGACGAAACCATTACCATCTGCGGCGGGCATTATTTTTGCGCGGCCTATATCCAGTTGAAATATACTATCGTGCAATGCCCGGGTGACTTTGCCGGTTTGATCATTACGCGTTAAAGTTACTGAGGTATAGCCCATGCTGCCATCTTTGGCAGAAAGATCTGCGAGGGGCTCGCCGTCCTGTGCTTTGGTCAGGATTTCATTGGCTTGTTCACGTGCCAGTTTTTTACGGGTATCGGCCATCCACATATCATGAACGCTTGTTTTAACTTCTTCGAAGGGACGCAAGGCCACTTCTGTGATATTGTCGACCACAACAAGAAAATATTCGCCGTCGCCCATTTCTTCCAATAATGGCTCATCACCCTCTAAAGTTTCAAAAGCACTGGCCAGAAATATGGGGTCACTGGGAATGTTGGGCAGAAGATCACCTTTTGAATTATAGCCCCTGGCATCAATATTCAAGGCAACATTCAGCTTAAGATTCAGATTGGCGGCAATATCAGATAAAGAACCACCGGCGGCCAATTCATCATTTATAAGCTCTGATTTGGTGTAGAGAAGATCAATCGCTTTCTCGGTTTTCAGATGATCTTCAACCTCTTTGCGTAAGTCTGCCGCTGTGGCCGTTGGGGCGGAAATCTTTGTGATGTTAAAAATCCGCCAGCCAAAGTCCGTTTCCACGGGGGCGGTATAAGCCCCCTGATCGGTGGAAAATATATAATCTGCAGCAGGGGTGCCGTATGAATCAACGGCATCCTGATGGGTGTTTTCGACCACAGTGGCATCTTCGGGGGTTGATCCTGTTGCGGCAATTATTTCATCAAATGTCTTGCCGGCATTCAAGTCTGCATAGGCTTTTTCAGCCGTTTCTTTGTCATCAAAAAGAAGCTGTTCGAAATCCCGTTTTTCATTTTCAACAGATGCTTTGGCAGCGGCGCCCATAGCTTCATCAATTTCAGCGTCGGTAACTGTTATATCGCCCACAAAATCCTTGATGGATAACGTGATAAACCGAATATCACGATATTCCGGGGCCATATAATTAGCTTTGTTGCGATCGTAATATTGTTTCAGGTCAGATTCGCTTGGCTCCGGCACATTCGCAATGGAAAAAGCCGGAATGGTCAGAATTTCAGCGGTTCTTTCCTCGGTCAGAAATTTTATAAAGATTTTCTCGACCGCATTTGGCACGGTAACTGCGCTGATGAGAGATGTCATCAGATACTGCCGTTCCAGATCCTTGCGCAAGACCTCTTCAAATTCTCCAGATGTATATCCACGATACCCCGCGAGATTTTCAAAAGTTGTTATGCTAAATTCTCCGAGCGTATCCTGAAAAGATTCAACACCCATAATAAATTCACGAAGTTGGGCATCGGTAACCCGAATACCTAAGCTATGTGCGGCATGGGCAAATGCCTTGCTCTGCACCAGGTCAGTAACCCATTTTCTTGACAAGCCCTGATCGATGACCATTTCACGGGTGACTTCGCCGTTTGATTGTTGCTGAATCTCGGAAAATTTATTTTGAAATTCCCGTGCATATTCATTAAGGGTCAGTTTGTCGTCACCGATTTCGGCAACTTTGCTGCCTGCGCCGCCCAAAATGTCGCCGCCGATACCCCATAGGGCAAAGCTGGCGATTAATAATCCTAGTAATGCCGTAGCGAAATAAGAGGTAAGGCCGTTTCTGAAAAACTGTAACATTTATATAAGTACCTGTATTTTATCGTTATTGGTAGAATCCCCAAAATAACATTTTAGGATAATATCTGAGCGGAATCACAAAAATTTATCGCATGATAGTGGGCTGCATGAGGCATCGCAACCCAAAAAGATATGTGGCGGCGGTTAAAAAAAGCTTTGTTTGGCTTTTCCGTCATGGAAAGTTAAGAAAATGAACTGTCTTTTTTTGGATGTTTCTGCTAATCAACAGGGTGAAACCATATGAAATTGAAATTCAAACTTGAGGAAAACACATGACAGCACCTAAAGCCCTTGTTGCGGGTAACTGGAAAATGAACGGTTTGACAGCAAGTACAAAGGAAATCGAGAAGCTGCACAGTATGATTTCTGAAAATGGGGCCAATTGTGATGTTTTAATCTGTCCGCCTGCGACAATCATTGGCCTGTTGTCTGGAAAGGGAATAGAGATTGGCGCGCAGGATTGCCATATGAAGGTAAGCGGCGCCCATACCGGCGATATTTCTGCGCTTATGTTAAAAGACCTTGGCTGTCATTATGTTATCGTTGGCCATTCTGAGCGCCGCAGCGATCACGGCGAGTCAAATGACATGGTAAAATCCAAGGCCGCTGCGGCACAGAAGCAGGGGCTCACGGCAATTATTTGCGTTGGAGAAAGTGATGACGAGCGGGAAAACGGCGAAGCATTGGATGTGGTGACCTCGCAAATCAAAGGATCTATCCCTGAGGATGCTACCGTCAAAAATACCGTAATTGCCTATGAGCCAGTCTGGGCAATAGGGACAGGGAAAACCCCTACGGTGGATGATGTCGCAGAAGTGCATACGGTTATTCGGAATTTACTGATGGACCGTTTTGGGGATGAGGGCGAGATGCTACGCATTTTATATGGCGGTTCTGTCAAGGCGTCAAATGCCCATGAGTTAATGTCCGTTTCTAATGTGAACGGGGCATTGGTTGGGGGAGCAA
>JALSHF010000184.1 GCA_026982375.1 Emcibacter sp.
ACGACCCCCTGAAAAAATTTATAAAAAACGATTCTTAATCTTTATGAAAAAGGAAACTTTCGATTTGTAAAGTTCATTTTTGCCACAAATTTGCCACAAGCCGAAAAAGGCCAATTCGGACAATGGCGGATTTCTGCGGGTTATAGAGGGTTGCTAAGATGTGGCAAATTTAAGGATTTGTTAAGTATTCTGGAAAATAGTGGCCTATAAGCCTTTGATTTTAAATGGTCGGACTGAGAGGATTTGAACCTCCGACCCCTTGCACCCCATGCATTTAAAAATGCTTAATTTACAGATGATTACAGATTTTTGCCACAAATTTGCCACAGCCCTACGACAAGTCTTCTAATATACCATATGATTTTGCCTTAACATTCAAGTCATCATCAAGAAGGTGTCCATAGACATTTAAGGTCGTTTCAATCTTTTCATGCCCCATTAAATATTGAATTTTTTTAAGGCTAATATTTTTCTTTTGAATATTCTGGATAAGAACCGATGCGTAAAAGTGCCTTAAATCATAAGGGCGGAATTTAGGAATTAATTTAATCTTTCCCTTAACAAGTGACCTTTCCACAAGCCCGGCCTCCTTACAGGCAACATTAAAGCCCCTTCTTTGCCAGTTCTTTCTACATTGAAGTCCACCCTTTAGATTTGGAAATATCAGATCATACTCACCGCGTATTTCTTGGCTATCCATATAGTCCCGGATAATTTTGATTGTCTTGCTATTAAGCTCTATGAACCGCTTTCCTGCGGGAGTTTTTGTTACAGACAGCATTTTGCCGCTACCATCTATGGCACGCTCCACCTGAATACCTTGATCTGTTAAATTTGATTTAGAAACGGCTAAATATTCCTGTGGTCTCATACCCGAATCAACAGCAAGATATAATATTGGTCGATAGCGTTTCCATGTTCTTGCTATTTGCTTGTTCTCAGATGCCGCCAGTCTATCTGCGGCCATTAACAAAGATGATATTTCGGCTTTGTTGGGTATTGATACTTGCTCTTTGTAACGAGAATTATTTTTAATTCCGATGCCGGAGGCAATATTATTGGTAATAAGCCCCCTTTGTTTCATTTCCTTCATGACAGATTGCAAAGTAAAAAGAACTTTTCTGGCAAGGTCCCGGCTATAACCGTTGGTTAATAACCATGACCTGAAATTAACCACATCAGGAGATGATAATCTTTGCAGGCTATCACGCCATTCATATTTTTTGATTATATTTGAACGATATTTATAATTTTCAAGAGTGTATTGGGTAACAGGATCACTGCCATTCAACCCTTCTTTTTCACACGCTTTTAGCCATAAATCTATGGCGTCATCAACAGTCGTAAAATCATCAGATGGATTATCATCCCATTCAGATGAGCTTTCGGAAAAAGCTCTCGCTTCTTTCATTGTCCTAAATGTTTTAAATGAATACCCTGCTTTGGTGGATGCATTTGGATAACGCACCTGATAGGTAACGCCTTTCTTTCCCTGTCTTTTGCGAATATCCGCCATTAGCTTTACCCCCCTACTTTCAAACAAGACTTTATTTATGGCTCAGTATGAAAATAAGCACTTTTTTTGGCCTCATCCTGACATTTGTTATAAATCGAAAGCAAAATTCCCTTCTCAATTTTTAGTTTTTTATCTATTGGGTCAACGAAAAACGGTAATTTGCGCTGGCCTTTTGCGTCAACTTGTGCCGCTCTTTTTATCTGCCGGTTATTTAATTCTATGCCTATGCCGGATAAAACTTCCCGAGCCTGTTTTAAGTCTATGTAATATGGCATTTTCATTGTTATTTCACAAGCTTATAGCTTCCCCTTAAACGTGTATATCAATACTTTATTCAACCATAATTATGTTAATATGTGCTTAATTTCCTCTTTTAATATGGCTCCAATTCATTACTTTCCTGCGTTACAAGCCGTATCAGTTTAGGATGAATAAAGAGAATTTCCCGCCCAATTCGCCGTTCTGTCAATACGCCAATTTTGACCAATTTCTTCAAATATTCCGATGCTGTTTGACGTTTGGCTATTTTAGCCTCACCCAAATTTGCTATCCGGCAATAGGGTTGCTGGAATATTGTATCAATCAATTCACGGCTATAGATTTTTGGTAGCCGGTCACGGACATATTCGGCGGTATGGTCTGCCAAATCACGAATGGCTATTATCTTGCGCGTTGTCCATTCTGCTGTGCTTTCTATGGCCTGCAACATGAATAATATCCATGTTTGCCAGTCTTGCTCTCTGGTTACGGCCAATAAACTGGAATAATAGTCATTTTTATGGGCAATGATGTAGCGGCTTAAATACAGTATAGGCAGAGTTAAAAGCTCTTCCTGTACCAAGTAAAGAATATTCAATATCCTTCCTGTCCGGCCATTGCCATCGGTAAAGGGGTGAATAGCTTCAAATTGATAATGCATCACCGCCATACGGATCAGGGGATCAAGGTCAGGATGTTCATATAACAATTTTTCCCAATTACTGAGCAAATCCCGCAAATGTGCCTCTCCCTCTGGCGGGGTGTATATGATCTCCCCTGTTTTGTCATTTGCCAGTTTTGTTCCGGACACTTTACGTACGGTCATTTGCACCCCCTTTATTTGGCTGCAAATTGTTTCCGCCATAGTGGTATTAATCGGTCGCTTCCCAAGCAGTTGCCATCCCTCATACAACGCCTTGCGATAACGCAGGGCTTCTTTGGTGGCATGATCGGCCTGTGCATCGCTCTCAACAAATTGAAATAATTTATCCGTGGTGGTAATGATATTCTCTATTTCAGAACTGTCCTTGGCTTCCAGCAGGGGCAGAGTATTGATCAACATGGCTTGATTGGGTATAAGCTCTGCCGCCTGTTTAAGCTCGGCCAGAGCCGTTCGCGCCGCGATACAAAGCTTTAGTGTGGGCTTGGTTTCAAGCTCCACAGCAGGCGGCAGTAAAGGTAAATCATTATAGGGCTGTTCAGGCTTCCAAGTCATCTGTTTAACAATCATATTTTTATCGACATGTTTTAAGCATATGTCGATAGCATCGACAGGTCAACATTATATGTCGATGTTTTTAAATAATGCAAACATATTACATATTCACTCTCCACTGGACAAGGCACCATCAGGGTGATACATTTGTCATAATTCTTGAATGAGCGTGAAAAATTTATTTCAATCAATTCAATGGATTACGAGCGTTCTGCGTGGTTATTAAACTCTGGGGACAAGTCCGCCCCCGGGCACCACTATCAAAAAAATTATCCTTTATTTACATTGCTCTAGAGTTTAAAATTGCCTAGAATACCGAACCAAACCGGATTAAAATACCCGTATTATCGGGGTTTTCCCTGTTATGATTTGGGTTGATCTGATGCAGAATATTAAAATCTACCTGTGCACCAAATAAATTTACGATGCGATAAGCCAGTTCAAAATCAATTTCCCGTCCGGTCGGCGCTAATGATACCTGACTGCTGATGAATGACAGACTATCTGTTTGGTAGTTTCGGCTTGCCACATAAGATAAATTTGCCTGACCGCTCATGACCCTTAGAGGCTGGCTGACAGCAAAGCTCAAGCTGTCACCTTTTTGCAACAGAGAATTTGCCGTAATGCCGATGGAAAAGCTGCCGGAAGTCAAACTATCAATCTGTTCAACCAGGCTTAAATCTGCCGCCCTTACATTGGTCATGCCGTAAGATGCTCTGGTGAAAAAATTAAAGTTTCTGGCAAAAGCCATATCAAACCGGGCATTGACAAATGCGGTAGAGGCCCCCTGCCCCAAGGATATCGCCCCATCTGACAAGCTGCCCAGAACACTGCCGTTTTCATTCATCAGCCCCAGGTCAAACCCCATATTAGCAGAAGGGAAAAATTGATGTTCCACCCGAGCCATCATGACATAACTATCTGATTTCAAGCTATATTCTTGCCATTCCTGCTGACTACGGCCAAATAAAATATTAAATCTGGTTTTAGAATTCAGCTTCTGACCCCATAGGACATTTTGACTGTTATCCCGTCCAATCAATGCCATAAAATCTTCTTTGCCAATAGTTAAGAACTCATTCTGATCATAATCCTCCAAAGTCTCTTTTAAGGAAAGCCCTTGAGAAAATGTCATATTCTGATTGCTGCCCATTGCCATTGTCAATTTCATACGAAGGCCAGAATAGCGGTTACGGGCATTATTCTGATGGGAGAAATATTGCTCTTCCACTTCCTGAAAACGCCAGTCTTCCTGCCATGAGAATTTCACCTGCGCCGATTGATCAAATTGCAATGACGACGTTCGGCTGCCTCTTTTGGATTCTATAAGCGCGCCAAGTTGAATATTCTCTCCCCGGTTAAAAATCTGCTGGCCCAGATCCACACGAAATGACCGGTTAAGACCGTCAAGCATCATGCTGTTGCTCAAACCATCAGAAAAACTGGTAAAACCGCCAAAAGCATTGCCGCCCAATAAAACGCTGCTCTCCAACGCAACCACCTGAGTATCACCCGCAGCAGTTCTTACGGCAATAGAAGAGGCCCCCTGAGGCTGAAATGCCGCCTCAATATTAATCAGGCCGCTGCCAAAGATTATGTCAGGCCCCGCCGCCCCCAAATCCGTCGCCGTACTGAATAACAGGTCCGCCACCTGCTTTCCGTCAAGATTTGGAAAAGCCTGCATTAACAAGGCCGCCGCGCCAGAGATATGCGGCGCGGCAAAGGAGGTGCCGCTCCACAGGAAAAAAGCTTCGTCGCCATTGTCATCAATACCAATTGATAAAATATCCTCAGCGCCGGCAACCAGAAATACATTCTTTGCGATTTCTCCCGCCCGATGGCTGCCATCCCAAAAAGCAGATGTTTCATCAACGCCGCCGGCCAGAATGATCTGCCCATTGGCCCAATCCGCCCAAGCCACAGCCGCCGAGTTTTCTGGCTGCGCCATATCAAGCTCTGTATCGACTTCATCCCTGTTACCTGCGGCCAGAATAAGGATCATCCCAGCCTCAACGGCTCTTCTATAGGCATTCACCAAAACAGGCGAATTAAAATCATCGCCGCCCAAACTGATATTAACAATTTTTACGTCGCGAATACGGGCATAATCAATCGCAGCAGCAATATCACTATCAAAGAATGAACAGCCATCCTCGCTCTCACAACTGCCAACAGATGCCGCGTTAATGGCCATGATCTGAGCATCAAACGCGACGCCATGCGTATTGACATTCGTGGTGTTAGAAGGATTCCGGATTGCCGCGATCACACCGGCAACGCCCGTACCATGACCGGCGATATCATTCAGGTCTGATTTTTGGCCTGTGACAATATTAGTGCTATCAGGGTGAATATTGGCTAATATCTGCGAATTATCCACATCAATACCAGAATCAATAACGGCAACGGTAATGCCCTCACCCGTGGCTTCATTATCATAGGCTGCAATAGCATTTATTTGATCCAGGCCATAATTATTGCGATATTCAACAGTATTATAATTCACGGGCGCCGGCGGCGGCGTTGGCGGCGGAGCAAGAGGCGCGGAGTTTCCGCCTCCGCCACCGGGGGACGAGCCACAGGACGCCAGAAATATACAGCTGATTATAAGGAAATTTAATTTTACAAAAGTTTTTATTGTTTTCATTAATGAATTATCTCTAAATTAATTAACCCTGCCTGATGGCCAAATTTTATTCTTCTTCTGGAATGCCCACGCGCGCTATATTTTTTCTGTAGATAAAATCAAATAAGGTTTGCCATATTTCTTCTCCCTGCTTTTTACGCTGGGCAATATGTTCAACCGTACCGTCTTTTTTCTTTTGCCATGTTAATTTATAAATATGGTTCATGATGGGTGTTTCTGATTTCAAAATAAGCTTACCCCCCTCAAAATTCCCCTTTATGACTTGCGAACCCGCCTGATTATCCACCCAGAATTGTGTCCAGTTCTGGCCATCAAAGGCCGTAAGGCTTTTGCCGTTCATGCGGAACGGCACCATCGGTGATGAGAAATGATCATCCAGGGATATCCAGCTTTGTTGTATGGCGCAGCCTTTTAAAGTACGTCCCACCCGATCGAAACCGGCAAGTTTTCCGCTGTCTTTATGATAGACCTGCCAATCACCAACCCAAAAGTCCAACGCCCGAAACATGGGATGGGCGCAGGGCACAATTATTTTATTTTTATCTGAAGCTTTATTTTGAGCATAAGATGACGAAACAAAAACAGTCAAAAGACCTAACAACATAGAGACGTAAAGTAAAAAATTTTTCAATTGTTTTTCCTTTAAATTTAGAACAGTTTAAAGGCAGATGACAATTAACTCAATAGAAGAAAGAAGGCAATTATAACCGCTCAGAGGCAAAATAGCCGATCGCCGGCAAAGCCCTGGTTTCATCGTCCTGCCCCCTTGGGTAAAGGCAGCAGCATCGCCGTCATCGGCGGCGGCATTGCGGGCCTTACGACCGGGTTGGCCTTGCAGGAAAAAGGCTATCACGTCACCATATTCGAGCGCGGCAACAGCCCCATGGATCAGGCGTCCGGCAATCCTGCGGGAATTTTAGACCCCAGCCTCACAAGCCCTGAAAGCCTTGAGGGTCAATTTTACCATGCCGCCATGTCTCGGGCGCTTGAATTTTATTCGTCATTGGGCCGGCAGGTTTTCCTCTCTCGCGGCTTGTTAAAATTTACCCGTGATTCATCGGATGACAACCTTTATTTTCCCGATTCAGGGACTATTTCACCGCCCAAAATCAGAGATATTCTCAGTCAAAAGCTCCGCATCAGAAACAATGTAACTATTACCAGCTTTACCCATACCCAGAAATGGCACTTATTTGCGGGAGGAAAACCACTGGCCACGGCAGATGCCATCGTCATATGCGGCGGGCCGGAAACGCGATATTTTTCACCCGCAGACCACCTGCCTCTTGAACCTGTCAGGGGCCAGATTACATTTCTGAACGCTGATAAATATGCCCCCTTCCCCCGCAAGACTTTATGCGGAAAAGGTTATATCACCCCGCCATTTGAGATGAATGGTCAGACGACCATGGTCACCGGGGCCAGTTTCAGCCGAAATGACACGGATCTGTCCCTGCGCGAGGATGACCACCGGGAAAATCTTGAGAATGCGGAAATATTATGGCCCGGCATTGGCAAACGAGAAATTACCGGGGGGCGATGTGCCATACGGGCCTATAGCCCGGATCACATGCCAATCTGCGGCCCCATCGCAGATCAAAAGCAATATCTAGCCGCCTATGAAATGTTAAAACATGGGCCAAAGCACCAAATTTTCATCCCGGCACCCTATGTGCCAAATCTTTATGCCGTGACGGGCCTTGGCGCGCGGGGATTTCTTAGCGCCCCTCTCCTTGGGGAATTAATCACCGCCTTGATTTGCGGCGACCCATTACCAGTAACCCAAGCCGTATATGAAAGCCTGCATCCCGCAAGATTTTTGATTCGCGCCCTAAAGAAAGGGCAATAAAAAAGACGGCCCAAAAGCCGCCTTTTCCTTACTTCTACGTATATATCTACCAGATTTTCACGCGGTCCTCTGGTGCCAGATATAATTTATCTTCCGGCTTAACATCAAAGGCTTTATAAAATTCCGGAATATTCCGCACCACGCCATTCACCCTGAATTTACTTGGCGAATGTTTGGCCGTGGCAATCCTCTGGCGCATGGCCGCTTCACGCGTCTTGCTCATGAAGGCCTGCGCCCAACCAATAAAAATGCGCTGCTGCGCCGTAAAGCCATCAATGACGGGCGCCGGTTTGCCGCCGAGAGAAAGACGGTAAGCCTTAATAGCTATACTTAATCCGCCCAGATCACCAATATTTTCGCCCAAACCATATTCGCCGTTCAGGTGAAGATCATAAAAAACCTTGAACCCGTTATATTGCGCCACAAGTGCGGCGGTGCGTTCTTTAAATTTCTCCTTATCTTCAACTGTCCACCAGTCTTTTAGAGCGCCGTCTCCGTCAAAACGGCTTCCCTGATCATCAAAACCATGACCAATTTCATGACCGATTACGCCGCCAATGGCGCCATAATTTATCGCATCATCGGCAGCAAGATTAAAGAATGGCGGCTGCAATATGGCGGCAGGGAAAACAATCTCATTCAGGGACGGATTATAATAGGCATTCACCGTCTGCGGGCTCATATGCCATTCGTGGCGTTGGATGGGGCCGCCAAGTTTCGCCACCTCGCGGTCATGAACAACCTGACTTGACCGGACAATATTGCCGAACAGATCATCAGCCTTGATTTCCAATGCAGAATAATCTTTCCAAATATCCGGATAACCAATTTTCGGGGTGAATTTACTCAATTTTTCAAGCGCCTTAAGCTTTGTTTCCGCGCCCATCCAGTCCAGATTTTTAATACTGGTTTCATAGGCCTTTGACAGGTTGCCCACCAGTTCCAGCATTTTTTCCTTGGCTTCCGGCACAAAATGCTGCGCAACATAAACCTTGCCGATCACTTCACCCAGATTGCCATTAACCGTGCTGACCGCTCGTTTCCACTGGGGCTGTTGTTTGGGCACACCGCGAAGCTGCCTGCCATAGAAGTCAAAATTTTGCTGATCCAGTTCGGCGGTCAGATATGTCGCCATACGGCCCAACGCCTTCCATTTAAAAAAGGATTTCCATATATCAATATCTGTACTGGTGAAAATTTCGTTTAAAGCCTCAAAATAACTGGGCTGGGAAATGACCATTTCCGCCGCATCCGGCACCTTGAAGTCAGCAAAATATCCATCCCAGTCAAAATCCGGCATCATTTCAGTCAATGCGGCACGATCCCGCACATTATAGGTTTTAACCGTATCCCTATTGTCTTCTTTCTTCCATTGGGCGGCGGCGATACGCGTTTCCAAAGCCATAATCGCGGCGGCTTGCTGCGCAGCATTTTCCATGCCCGCCATGGTCAACATCTTTTCCATATGAGCAAGATAATCAGCCTTGATGCTTAATGATTTTTCATCTTTTTTCAGATAATAATCACGGTCCGGCAATCCCAGCCCGGATTGAAAGTTGTATATGGTATATTTAGTCGGATCATCCGCATCTCCATTGACATAAAAGTCAAACGGTGCGCCAAAGCCAGACCGTATTGATCTGGCAAAATAAGCCGATAGCGCCTTATGATCCGCCACAGCGTCCACGGCGTCAAAAACGGCCTTTATTGGCCCCGCACCAAGGGCATTACGTCTCTCCATATCCAGATAGGAATTATATAAATCCCCCACCTTCTGTTCATCAGAACCCGGGACATTATCCCCCGCAGCAGATTGTTCAATAATTTTTTTCACGGCGGCCTGGGATTGCTCATGCAACATATATGTCGTGCCAAAACTGGCCTTGTCATCCGGAATGACAAAATGATCGAGCCAGGCCCCATTGACATAGGCAAAGAAATCATCGCCCGGCTTCACGGCTTTATTCATATTTTCCATCAACACGCCAGAAGCAAACGGTTCGGCAGCTTTTTGCTCTTGGTCTTGGTCTTGGTCTTGTTCTGTGGAACAGGCTGATATAACTGCGACTGCCGCAGCCATGCCCATATATTTTATTCCCGTAAATCCTCTCACTTAGTCTTTCTCCTTGCTGATAGAAATTATTTATTATGCAGTTTGTTAATTTGTTCCTGCATTGCGGCCAATTGCGCCTGAAGTTCGGTCAATTGGTCATTATCTACCCCAGAATTTGAGCTATTGCGCGTATTTTTTTCATGCTGCGCTGTCTGTTGATCTGGTTCTTTTGCCTCTGCTGCCGCCTCTTGATCGCCCCGGCCTCTGCCAAAAGGTGAAAACATCGACATGGACTGTTCAAAAATTGCCATATTCTGCTTTGCCATTTCCTCAAAAGGCTTTAAAGGCTGTATCGGGATGCCGGATTTTGCGAGATTATCTTCAAAATAACGCCGAAATTTTTCCTGATTTTCTGCCAGAGCTGACATGCTGCTTTCCAGATAGTCCGGCACAATTTTTTGCATACCATCACCATAAAAAGCAATCAATTGCCGCAGAAATTTTACCGGCAACAGGGTCTCACCCTTGCTTTCTTCTTCAAAAATAATCTGCGTTAATACGGAATGAGTGATGTCATCCCCGCTTTTGGCGTCTATAACAATGAAATCATCATTGTTTTTGACCATCACGGACAGATCATCCAATGTTACATAACTGCTGCTATCGGTATTATATAACCGCCTGTTTGCATATTTTTTGATGATAATCTGTTCGCCGTCTTGCCTATTCTTTTTTCCCATACCGCTCACCTTTTAAATTCCCGTTCATTTCAAGCTAGACATATCACGCTAAAATGCTGCGCAGCGCAAGAGAAAATGCTGCGCAACAATAAATAAATGCGAGAAAAGAAATATTTACTTCAATTATTCACATTTGAGGGTATATTCACCCCATGCCAAAGCAAAAAAATGTCCATGACAAAATAACGGGGCCTTCAGACAATCTGAACATAATTGCCGAACGTTATCTTGATCTATGGCAGGATAACATCCGACTCTGGGCCAAAGATTCAGACGCCCTCGATAAATGGGCCACAAAAACTGCCCAACATAAAAAAATACCGGACGAAAATTTATCCTGACCATGCTTGCGGCTCATTCCTCTGGCGGCTTTGCCCCCTCATAGAATAGTTCATATCTCTTGACATGGTCTTTTAAATATATTATGTTATATTATCACATTACATATAGGGGTAATGTTTCATGCCTGATAAAACCCGGTTCCATTATATCGTCTCCAATCACATCGTTATTGACAGACATGTCATCCAACGATGGCGATTTTAAAACATCTCAAGATACTTACTCGGCACAAAAATGCGCCCTGAAGAAATCTATTACAGTTTAAAATCACAATATTTAGGAGACAATCATGATCAAAAGATATTTCGTATCAGTTGCCGGAGCCTTTGCCATTACGCTTTCGCTCTTTTTAGGCATGAATTACCTGATCGCGCCGGGAAAGGCCGAAAAGCCGGAAGTCAAAAAATATGTGTCGTTTGAAATTGGCAAGGTCCGCGAGGCCACAGACATTCGCCAGAAAATTAAAATGCCCGATAGGATCGCCGATCCAATTGAGCCCATAAATATACCAAGCCCCCATGATGAGACCACGACAAAAAATGTCATAAACCCAAACACCTATACAGGCTCTAAACCAACCTCAAAATTCAAACCAACGAGGATCGGTCTGTCCAATGGGGATATCCAGCCTTTACGAAAATTTGCTCCCGCTTACCCGCGTACGCAGGCCTCGAGAGGAATCGAAGGCTATGTAATCGTTCAATTTACAGTGAATAAAATGGGCGCAGTGGAGAATATTGTCATCGTCGAATCCACCAATTCCGGCTTTAACAGAAATTCAATGCGAGCCGTGAGTAAATATAAATATAAACCGCGCGTCATCGACGGCGTAGCCATAGAAGTACACAATGTTATGGAAAAAATCAGCTTTAAACTGGAAGAAAGCTAGGGGCAGAATTGGTCAATTCAGACCAAAGTCTACTCCCAAAACTGTAAAATATCCTGACAACCTGTCAGGATATTTTACAGTTTTGGCAGAGTTAACTTTATCAGAAATCATGAAGTCATTGAATTTTAACGAATTATTATCAACGGCACAATTCTTGCACTTATTTTAATATGACTACATTGCATTTTATGACTACAGAGGAAAAAAATATTCAGCAATAGAGAAAGAACCAGATATGAAAGAAATTTTAAAAGGCCTTGTTGT
>JALSHF010000185.1 GCA_026982375.1 Emcibacter sp.
CGCCGGTTGTTTCGCGGTTTAAAACCTATGGGCCTGTGGCAATGTCTGGCCGCGCACAGGGCTGGTTTGATATGATCTGGTCATTGCCGGCCATGGAGGAATGGGCAGAGGGGGCAAGGGCGGAATAAAATATATTTGCGTTATAGATTTTCTCGCAGACGAAAATTAGGAAATCTGCGCGAGAAATGAGGGCTGTAAAAAGGGTCCTCCAATATATCGCTTCCCCAGCGGTCAAAAAATATTTTCTGCGCGCTGTTTGAGCGGGATATTAAGCCATGTTTTGCCCGTGTGACAGATTCATGATGGTAAAGGCGGGCATGGGGAGTGAATAAGTTTCGCTTGCCCAAGCCGGCTATTTTCAAGCAGAAATCAATGTCGTTTAAAATCACAGGAAGGTCTTCATCGAACCCGCCGACCTGATCAAACAAAGTGCTGCGAATGGCAAGGCAGGCGCCGGTCACGGCTGTGACCTCGCGGCGTAGTTTGAGCCGATATCCGGGGCTGTCTTCATTGGACGGGGCGAATTGCAAGGCATGGCCGGATTCACCATTGATCCCCAAAATGACACCGGCATGTTGCACTTTGTTATCGGGGTAGAGCAATAAGGCCCCGACACAGCCAATTTCATCGCGACTGGCCAGACAGGCCATTTCCTTGAGCCAGCCATCTTCTATTGCCTTTATATCATCATTGAGAAGAACCAGCATGTCTCCTCTTGCTTCATTGCGGCCCTTATTGATGAGGGCGGAGAAGTTGAATGGCCGGGCATCGGTGAGGATTGAAATATTATCCTTCTGGCGAAAAGAATGCAGAAGAGATAGATGGGCTGCGTCCTGAGACCCATTATCAATAAGGATGATTTCCTTGGCTGGATAATCTGCTTGCAGAACAGCGGCAACCGCATCTTGTAGATGTGCTGGATTGTCTTTGCTGGGGATTAAAACCGAAACAAAAGGGGGTGGATTTTTTAGAGGGTAAGAGATTTGTCTCAGAAGGGTGCCGTCTTTTTCTTTCAATGTGCTGATGGCGATATTTTCTTTTTGTTGTAATGCCCATTCGCCAACAATACGATTTTCGACATCTTCGGATTGTGGTGTGATATTGTGTTCTTTTTGATGAAATAAAATGCGCGGGACATGGCTGATTGGAGCTTTTCCCTTCATGCCTGCATAAAGCAATAACTGATAGGCGGCAGCTTGCGGATGGGTAATGATGGCGTCCTGAAAGCGGTCATCGGCCCTGAAAGCGATGGGCGGACCGATATAGTTCCAGGATAAGGCATATTCCGGTGACCAATCTGGTGAAAAGCTGGGCCGATATCGCTGATCATGTTGGTTGATGTGATCATAATCTCCATAAACCGCAAGGCTTTGCGGTCTGGCGGAAAATTCCAGCAGAAAGGTTTGAAAAGCGAGAGGGGAATATTGGCCATCGCGTTCAAGGAAGAAAAATCCGGTGATATTGCTTTGTCCGGATAGCTGGAGAATGGTTTTGAGAGAAAAGTTTTTACTGTCCTGATTCAATAGCCGTGCGCCGACTGCCTTGGCGCGATGTATCAGCCGTGGATTTAATGGGTGTTTGGGGTCTTGAACGATAAGCAGTGTGGCATAATCTTTGTGCAGGTCATAATTTTCAAGAAAACTGCAAAGGGCGGCTTCATTTCTGCATCCGGATA
>JALSHF010000186.1 GCA_026982375.1 Emcibacter sp.
GCGCAAATCATTTTCATCGTTCTTTTTCGATCGCCAGCTGGATAAAGCCATAATCACGAGAACGACGGCTGTCGCGACATAACTGGACAGGATATATATATCATTTGAATGTAATATTTGTTGCATGAATTCTTCCATCATCCCTGCCCCCCGCCCAATTGGATTCGAATCGCGCGTATCCGCCGCCGCAAAATCAGGCTTTGGATACGCCAGATAAGGGCCGTGATGAAAAACATGTTAAAGGCCCCGATCATCAATATCAAGGCCGTGAGCATGTCGCCGCCAATGGTTGGCCCGTCAAGTCGCATGAGGGTGGCGGGCTGATGCAATGTATTCCACCAATCCACGGAAAATTTGATAATGACCACATTTATGATGCCGACCATCGCCACGATCGCCGCGATTTTGGCGGCCTTGGCCTGATCCTCGATGGTTTCCCAAACGGCCATATACCCCAGATAAATGAAAAACAGAACGAGCATGGATGTCAGGCGCGCATCCCAGATCCAATATGTCCCCCACATGGGTTTCCCCCACAGGCTGCCGGTCAGCAGGGCCAGCGCGGTAAAGCCTGCCCCTAATGGCGCCGTGGCCCGCGCGGCCTGATCTGCCAGAGGATGTTTCCAGATAAATCCCACGGCGCTGGCCACGGCAATGATGCCATAACCAAATTGCGCCATATAGGCCGCCGGGACATGGATATATATGATCCGGTATGTATTGCCCATTTGATAATCTTCCGGGGCCAGAAAAAAGGCATAATAAAGCCCGGATGCAAAGAGAATGATTGTCAGCCCCATAAACCAGGGCAGAGTAATTTTACTTAACCGCATGAAACGGGCTGGATTGGCAAACTTATGCATTAAAATGGTCTATAGCTATGTGAATATTTTATCAAGTTAAATAGGGTATTTTTCATCGTGTTTTAGGGGTGTTTTGCCGCAAATAAATTGATGCTCATCAAAAAGCAGCCTTTAATGCAATTTTTGGTTGTCTATGGCGTTGTTTATGGCGTCTTCAGGAGCGTAACATGAAAAAATTGAAAAGACCGGTAAAGCTTGCCGTGGGATGGCTGTTTTTCCTGATCGGCTTGATAATGGCCCCTTTGCCGTTGCCTTTGGGGCAGCTGATTGCCTTGATTGGCCTGAGTCTTCTGGTCTCGGAAAGCTATGTGATTCGCATGTTTGCCCGCAAGCTACGGCGCAACTTCCCATTTGCAAGCCACATGATGGATCGGGTGAAGCCCTATATGCCCGGTTTTTTAAAGTCGACGATCGAGGATACAGACCCCAAACACTTACGCCCCGCCGTTTAAATAAAGAGTATGATATACAATATTATTCAAGGCCTGCCCTGATGGCTGCTGCTGCGGCCCAAGGGGCGATGGCGGCGCTGAACAGGCTGAATCCGCTGAGCAACATAAGATGTTCCATGGCGGGATAGCCCCCAATGGCGGCCTTCACAGCGAGCGATCCGAAAATCAGCACCGGAATATAGAGCGGCAATATGAGCAGGGACAATAATATGCCGCCCCGCCGCAGGGTCACGGTTACAGAGGCCCCGATACCGCCGATAAAACTTAACGCCGGCGTGCCCAGCAGCATGGTCAGAATAAGCGGCAGAAATCCCGTTTCCGGTAAATTCATCATGATGCCCAAAATTGGCGTGATGACAATTAAAGGCAGGGAGGTGGTCAACCAATGGGCGATGCATTTGGCCATGACCACAAGCTCCAGCGGCACCGGGCTTAAAATAAATTGATCCAGTGAGCCATCTTCATAATCGGTCTGAAACATCCGGTCCAATGATAAAAGACAGGACAGGAGGGCTGCCACCCAGATAACGCCAACAGAAATTCTTTCCAGAATATTCTGCTCCGGCCCAATGGCAAAGGGAAACATGATCACCACCATGACGAAAAAACCCATAACCATGGTTGTCGCGCTGCCGTGCCGCATGGACAGGCGTAAATCCCGGGCAATGATTGACAGGGCGAGCTTTAACATAACAAGCTCTCCTCTTGATCATCTTTGGAACGAGAGGCTTTGGCATAAGAAAAATCAGACATATTTAACAGGGTGCTTTTATCCGCATCAATGCCGAGCTGAATATGGGTTGCCGCCAATATACTGCCGCCGCGCATTAAATGATCATTCATCAGGCCCGAAAGCAATTCAACGCCGATAACATCCAGCCCGACGGTGGGCTCGTCCAGCAACCAGATGCGCCCCGGATGACATAATACCCGCGTCAGCGCCGCTCTTCGTGCCTGCCCGGAGGAGAGATAACAAACCGGCAGGTCAAGGCAATGATCCACACCGATTTTTTCGGCTTCTGTCCTAATGTCCCCTTCGTGATGTTCCATATTGGCCCAAAATTTCAAATTTTCGGCCACGGTCATTTCCGGCTTCAATCCATTCTTATGGGCCAGATAACAGATGTTTCGGCTGATCCAGTCTTTATCGCCTAAAATATTGTGATCAGGATCCTTGGGGGAACCATAGAATATTTCGCCATTTTGTGCCGGCAAAAGGCCAGCAATTATTTTCATCAGGCTGGATTTGCCCGAGCCATTGGCCCCGTTAAGGATAAGCGCGCGCCCCGGCGGCACGTCAAAGGAAAGGTCACAGAAGATGACTTTGTCCCCTCTGATACAGGTAAGATTCTGGCCGCGCAAGATTTCGGTCACTAAATGATCCATTCATAACTTTTCAAAAGCTATAACATTTAGCGCCGGACTTATAAAGTGTCATAATGAAAAGTACCTGCTTCTGGTGGACCATAAGTCAAACAGGTCGCCAGAAGCAGGTTTTCCGGATTTTAGGGGTGAGGGTAGGGGTATAAATCCGGAAAATTTTATTAGTTGCTATAGCTTAATAGTTATTTGGTGACAGGCGTCCGGCCCAGACCAATAAAATGGTTGCGAGGCTGAATATGGCGGTTCCGATGATAATTTTTCCGACATTTCCCGTCCAGCTTGCGACCGTTTCGGCATCGCCTAACCCCGTGGTTGCGAAAATTAGAAATACACTGATCATCAGAAATGACAGGATAATTTTCGACCATGGAAACTTTGGGGAAATCTTATGGGGAAATCCTTTGGTGGTTATACTGGCCTGATATTTCATGGTTTGGCTCCTTCATTCCTTTATTCTATAGTCGGAATATAGGCGGCCAATAAGGTCTCAATTTGGCGTAATCAAGGTCATTTTCAGGCAAAACAAGGCAATAGTGCCATAATTAACCAGCTTAGCCAAATAGCTCTATTTCGTCCAATGTATCTTCAGCACTGTCCTCAGAGTCTTGAGATTCCAGATAGACATTCAGCATGCGGATTAAATCTTCATCATCTTCAAATTGGACGTTAATGACATCATCTTGCATGTCCCGGACAGTAAAATGAATTTTGGAGCCTGCCGTACCGGTAGAAATATTACCTTTTCTGACGCTGTCGTCCATGAAATTGCCAGCCATGAAATTCGCAGGTAAGGGATTGTCGAGCATCTTGACCCTCATGCCGCCCATGGAGTAATCCAGAAACTGAATCTGAATATCCCCTTCAATGTCGTCCAGCGTGATGAGGGCGGTTTTTGTTGAGCTGTGGCGTTCCGTACCGCGCCGTTCATTCTCGTCCAGAGCGCATTGGACAATGTCCATCATATGGCTGCGAATGGATAATACCTGACGGGCCAACTCTTCTGAAATGAGATTAATTTCTTCTACAATTAACGTATTATTATTGGCTTCCTGAGAAATATCACGCGCGCCTTCGGTAACGGTTTGAACGCTTGTGCGGGCCTCGGTAGAACTTGTGGTTATTTCTCTGGTGGCTTCTCCCTGCCGGGTGACTTCGGTGCTGATGACATCGGATGAGCTTTGTACGTTATCAATGCTCTTTTTGATTTTGTCGATATCCAGAACGGCGGCGCCAACCTTGGTTTGAATGCCTTTAATATGTTGGGTAATGCCCTCAACAGACTGGGTTGTCTGATTGGCAAGATTTTTGACTTCTGCCGCGACAACCGCGAATCCTTTTCCCGCTTCACCGGCCCGCGCGGCCTCGATTGTGGCATTCAGCGCGAGCATATTGGTCTGGCGGGCAATATTATTGATCAGACCGATAATCTCTTCAATACCCTGCGCGGCATCTTCGAGCCCCGAGATGGTATTCTGGGTATCGTTGCTGATGCTGACGGCTTCCTGGGTTAACGCGGTTGTTTGTTCCATCTGGCTGGTGATTTCTGCAACCGTATCACTGAGCCCGGCGGCGAATTGCTGGACATGGGTTGTATTTTCCAATGCCATTGCCGCGCCCTCTGCGACGGTGCCGGATTTATCCCCGACAGTTTGGGCTGACCTTGTAAGCTGGGCCGCAATATCCGTGGCTTTTTCTGTCTGAATTGTAATATTTTTAATATTATTCTGCAGTTCAATATCAATGGAATCAGCCATTTTGAACAGGCTGGTTTTGGTTTGTCCGGCGAATTCTTTCAGGAAGGTTACCTCTTCTTCGACATGTCGCTGGGTTTCCTGTGCGAGGCCGGCCTGCAGGGACATTTTGCGGACTTGCTTCTTTAGTTCGGCTATTTCCGTTTTATCGCTATCGGTCGGCAGCAGTATTTCTTCATGATTGACGCCTTTTTTTGGCGAGATGTTTTTAAGCAATTGATAGCAAAATAAAAAACTGCTCGCGAAAAGAATGCCGCTTACAACCAGCCCAAGCATGCTCATGCCTGACAGGGCTGCGGCGCTATAAAATAGATTTAATGTCATGAGAAACATATTTGCGCCTATGATTCCGAATAAAATCCATAAGCTTTTCTTGTTGGAGATAGTCCGGGGTTTATTTAATAACAGACTGAATGATGATAAATTCATTGGATTTCCCAAATATGTGACAGGATTATTTTTGCATCTTTAGGCTTCATAGCCAAGACAATATAATACCATAGGTGTATATGGTATAAATAACCTTTATTAATAAATCCTTATATTGATTAATTTAATCATGAAACCAAACGTGACAGGATGTTGCAGGGGCGGATTTCTCGGCTTCTCATTCTTAAGATGGGGGCATCCTCAGTTTAAAGTTACAGTATATGGCATGTTTTCACTTGAGAAATGGGCCGTTATAGTGCAGAAAGCAGCTAGAATATTTCACGATTAATTTTCAAAGGAGAAACCCCGTGGCAACTGTTGGTCAAGACACATTAGGCACCCGCCGGACGCTCGACGTTAATGGCACTGAATATGACTATTATTCCCTTAAAAAAGCCGCAGAAAAACTGGGGGACATATCCCGCCTGCCCTTCACTTTGAAAGTATTATTAGAGAATTTATTGCGCTATGAAGATGGCGTGACGGTTTCAACAGATGATGTGCAAGCCCTTGTGGACTGGCAGAAAAATCTTGGTGCGGTTACCCGTGAAATTCAATATCGTCCGGCCCGGGTATTGATGCAGGATTTCACCGGCGTTCCCGCTGTTGTTGATCTGGCGGCCATGCGCGATGCCATGAAGGCCATGGGCGGCAATCCTCAAAAAATTAATCCGCTCAGCCCCGTTGATCTGGTTATTGACCATTCTGTTATGGTGGATGTGGCCGGATCCGCCACGGCAATGCAGCAAAATGTTGATCTGGAAATGGCCCGCAATGCAGAGCGGTATCAATTTCTAAAATGGGGACAGGGCAGTTTTGATAATTTCTCAGCCGTCCCGCCCGGCATGGGTATCTGCCATCAGGTTAATCTTGAATATATCGCCAAAACGGTTTGGACCGCCGAAGTGGATGGCCGGACAGTGGCCTATCCTGATACCTGCGTTGGCACTGATTCTCATACGACGATGATTAATGGCCTTGCGGTTCTTGGTTGGGGCGTTGGTGGCATTGAGGCCGAGGCGGCGATGCTTGGCCAGCCCGTTTCCATGCTGATCCCCGAAGTGGTTGGCTTTAAGTTAACCGGTAAATTGCAGGAAGGCATCACCGCGACAGATTTGGTCTTGCGGGTTGTGGAAATGCTGCGTGACCTTGGTGTGGTCGGCAAGTTTGTCGAATTTTATGGCAGCGCCCTTGCCGAACTGACTCTGGCCGATCAGGCCACCATTGCCAATATGGCCCCGGAATATGGCGCGACCTGCGGTTTCTTCCCGGTTTCTGTTCAGACGTTGGAGTTTCTGCGCCTGACGGGCCGAACGGAAGAAAATATTGCCCTTGTGGAATCCTATGCCAGGGAACAGGGCATGTGGCTTGATGAAAATTCGCCGGAGCCGGTTTATACCAAAACACTGGAACTTGATATTTCCACCATTGAGCCAAATCTTTCCGGCCCAAAACGCCCGCAAGACCGTGTGGCGTTAAAGGTTGCGGCCAGCGCCTTTGACACTGTCCTGACGGATTTTGGCAAATTGGCCGAGAAAGCCACAATATTTGATGTTGAAGGAACGGATCACGGCATTCGCCACGGTGATGTGGTGATCGCGGCCATCACATCCTGTACCAATACCTCAAACCCGGGCGTTATGATGGCGGCGGGTCTTTTGGCCAAGAAAGCCAATGAGCTGGGCCTGACGAAAAAACCATGGGTTAAGGCTTCGCTGGCTCCCGGGTCTCAGGTGGTGACGGAATATCTGGAAAAAGCCGGCTTGCAAGATCATCTTGACGCCCTTGGCTTTAATCTGGTGGGTTATGGCTGCACGACCTGTATCGGAAATTCCGGCCCTCTGGCCCCGCCAATCTCTGCGGCTATAAACAGCAATGATCTGGTTTGTACATCAGTTTTATCCGGTAACCGGAATTTTGAAGGGCGCATATCTCAGGATATTAAAGCCAATTATCTGGCCTCTCCGCCGCTTGTGGTGGCTTATGCCATTGCCGGCTCCTTAACCATTGATGTGACCACAGAACCTCTGGGTCAGGACAGGCAGGGCAATGATGTTTATTTGAAAGATGTCTGGCCGAGCAACAGGGAAATTTCCGAAGCCATCGCGGCCTCTTTAAACCGTGAGATGTTCATTGACCGCTATAAAGATGTTTTTGCGGGCACCGATGAATGGCAAGCCATCAAAGTCGCCGAGGGGGAAACCTATGCCTGGGATGCCAAATCTACCTATATTCAGCATCCGCCTTATTTTCAGGGTATGAGCAAAACCCGCGAAGGCGGCTTTGCCAATATTGAAGGGGCGTCATTATTGGCCCTGCTTGGCGATAGTATCACCACAGACCATATTTCACCGGCGGGCGCCATCAAGGCCGACAGCCCGGCAGGTCAATATCTGAAAGACAACGGCATTGACCGAAAAGATTTCAACAGCTATGGCTCGCGGCGCGGCAACCATGAAGTGATGATGCGCGGCACCTTTGCCAATATCCGCCTGCGTAACCTGATGGCGCCGGGGACAGAGGGCGGATGGACAACGCATTATCCTTCTGGTGATGTGATCAGCATTTATGATGCGGCCATGCGATATGCGGACGCGGGACGGCCACTGGTTGTTGTGGGTGGCAAGGAATATGGCACAGGGTCGAGCCGTGACTGGGCCGCGAAGGGGACAAATCTTCTGGGTGTCAAAGCTGTTCTTGTGGAAAGTTTTGAACGTATTCATCGCTCCAACCTTGTGGGTATGGGCGTCCTGCCATTGCAATTCAAGGACGGTGATACGCGGGATACGCTGGGCTTGACGGGCACGGAAACTTTTGACATCACGGGTATTGCGGACGGTATTCTGCCGCGCCAGGATGTGGCTGTGAAGGTGACATATGCCGATGGTTCAACCAAGGAAATCACCGCGCTTTGCCGCATTGATACCGCAAATGAAGTCGAATATTATGCCAATGGCGGCATTCTGCATTATGTGTTGAGGAATTTGGCGGCTGAATAAGTCAGCCCTGAATGAATCACCAGAAAAGCCGGGTCTTATGACCCGGCTTTTTGCGGGATGTCTTTGCTGCCCTGCCTGCGGTTGGTTCCCGGATGCATGGCCTCATTTTTTTTCAAGTCATCACGGTGAGGGACGTCGCCCTCTCTAACGCCGATCAAAATCCGGAAAGCCTCGGCATTGGCCGCCACCACGATGGCCAATATCATGAATGTCAAAAAGCCGGCCAGTGATTCGATGATTATGGTTGAAACAATGTAATTGATCGACAGCTTCTCGGACATAATATCCAGAAACCAGGTTAATATATAACTATATATGCTCAAGGGTAAGAAGGCGCGAAGCGTTACCCACCAAAGGGTCACCGTATATCCGCGCGTGCGTTTCCATACATCCTGTATGCGCAATGACGCGCGCCCCAGCGCAAAGCCCGCGGCATAGAGCGATAATCGAATGAGTATAGGCGAAAAAACCAGCATGATGATAAGGGTGCTTTTAAACGCCAGCTCCTGAATAAAAGCTTCAGAGAGCGGCACGCCCTGTCCATGAAAATAAACCATCATACTGAAGGAAAGTATCAGGGTCGGAACAAGAAGAACCAATGAAACCACCAGAATTCTTAACAGGGCGCGGCTGACACGTTTAAAGGATAAAGGACTATTGCTGAAACCCTTTTTTATCAGCAGGCGATAGCTGGCGTAATCTGAACCGAGCAGAAATTGCCGATACCAGACAATAGCAAAGGCGGCCGTGATAACATTTAGAAAATAAACACTGTTGATATGGATGTCATGCTCAACGAGAAGTATTTGTTTGGTGACCATGACCAACACCCACAGAATGAGCGGGCCATAAATCAGACGAAAAAAATGGGGCATGTGATCTGCGAGAAAACGGTAGCTTTCTGTGATCGACGACCCGACGGTAAATTTTTGCTCACTCACAAAACATACTTTCTCTGAGGTATTCCATAGATTAAACAGTGCCTTAATCTGTTATCATAATATTATTTCGATCAGGATATGCCCAATAGGCCAGCATAACAAATCCAGCATAACAAATATTGTCAAAAAGTCACTATAGTGTGATTGGTATTTGATCCGGCTTTACGGTATCTTAAAGCCATGAACATTGTTTTACGTATGAATAGAGTTTTATCTTTTATTTTCATTTCCATGCTGCTGGCGGCGGCGATCGCTTGCCTGCCTGCAAGGTCGGCTTCTGCAAAGGACGTGGTGGAACCCCTGATAGTCGTTGAGCTTTTTACGTCTCAGGGCTGTAGCTCCTGCCCTCCTGCCGATGAAATTCTGGCCGAATTAAGTCAGCAAAAAAATATTCTTGCGCTCAGTTATTCTGTTGATTACTGGAATTATTTAGGCTGGAAAGATACGCTCGCGCAGCCGGACTGTACTCTGCGCCAGAGGAAATACAATAAATCACTGGGGCTTGGCGGGGTATATACGCCGCAAATGGTTGTGCAAGGCCGCCGTGATGTGATCGGATCACGGGCGGATCTGGTTGCTAAATTTATTGATCAAGCCAAAATTACTTTACAGGAAATCTCTGCGCCTGAAATTATATTTATGCGGCGCGGTGATATGATGTTTCTGAATATCCGCGCCAGCGCGTTACGGAATAACGCGCCCGCGACCATCTGGGTTATCGGCTATGATTTTAAGAAAATAGTGCCCATTAAAAAAGGCGAACTGGCCGGTCAGGTCAGGACATATCACAATGTCGTACAATCCATCAAACGCCTTGGCAGCTGGATGGGGGAGGAAACCAGACTCAGCTTGTCACCAGAAGATTTAGGCAGCGGAAAATATGATGCCTATGCCGTTCTCCTGCAAGCACAGGAAACCGGCCCCATCATTACCGCCGCCAAATTAAAATGATTGTATACTTGACAAATTCAACATAATTTAACGCCTGTAGGTT
This sequence comes from Emcibacter sp., assembly GCA_026982375.1. Classification (GTDB taxonomy): domain Bacteria; phylum Pseudomonadota; class Alphaproteobacteria; order Sphingomonadales; family Emcibacteraceae; genus Paremcibacter. The sequence goes on from JALSHF010000186.1 coordinate 9,813, forward strand.
GCGGGAGGCTATGCGTGAACTGGTAGGATTGTCGAGGCCTATGAGGCGTATGTCGGTGGTCTGGGAAAGAATAAAAATCGTAATAAGGCGTGCAAAAGCCACCACTTAAAACGTTATCTTTCAGAACTTGATATTAGGTATAACAACAAAGCCATTAATGATATGGAACGAGCTGTTAATGCTTTATCTGCTATTGTTGGCAAAAGGTTGCTTTACCGGGACTCATCTCTGGTGTAGAATCTGCAGAGGAGGTACGGTGCATGACAGATCTATTGAGGTACACATTTAAAATTGATGACTTTACGCCCGAAAGCATGCCTTTTGGACGGTTGGTTGAGTATTATGCCGAGATAAAGAAAATGTTTGGCGTAGCAGAAAATATGCACCTTGTCGGAATATTTGAGAGCAGTCATGGGAGCGAATTTGCAATTGATAGAAATCATGAAACCGTCTTGCAAGAACGGATAATTGCAATTAAAGCTGGGACAGCACCAAAACTCGTAACCCGTGCGTATAACACAATCAATCACATGTTGAAGGAAGATGGAACAAGCGGTGGTCTTTTTGATGGTAGTAATCAAAATATCATCCAATTTCCGGGTAAATCCTCCAAGGATGTGACGGAAATTAGAATTAGAGACGCGGCTACTTTTACTGGGGAACTCTATTATATTGCGGGCACAAAGGACGATGCAAAGATACGCATCAGCACTGATGCTTATGGCGTTGTATTCTGCTCCACTACAAGGGACATTGCAAAGGCATTGCGCGATTTCTTATTTGAAGACGTGAAGGTTAGTGGCCGCGGTACGTGGACGCGCCATCAAGGCGGTATGTGGGATATTGACGATTTTGCGATCACAGACTTTGCACCGGTACAAAAAGAAAATTTGAGGTCTGCTGTAAACAAACTACGCGAGTTAGACGTTGAATGGCCTGACGACCCTCTTGGCAAAATACGAGATATTGAAGGAAACGGCAGGGAAGTCCATTGATAGTCGCGCTTGATAATACTTTTTTATCTTTAATATTGAATCCTCTAACCATGCCTACGCCTAATCCGGATACAGGCAAACCAATTGATTATTGCCAGCAACGGATTGAGGCTTTAATTGACATGCATAGCAAACGAGGGGACGTAGTTCTTATCCCAACACCGTGTTTTTCTGAATTGCTAACGGCGGTTCCTGATATGGGAAAGGCTATCGTTGAGATTAACCAATCTATAGCTTTTAGCTTAGCATCATTCGATGCAAGATGCGCGATTGATCTAGCTGATGAAGTGAGGAAGGCTATTAAGAAGGGCGATAAAAAATCTGGTGTAAGAGCTGGTTGGCAAGAGATCAAATTTGATCGGCAAATAGCAGTAATTGCAAAAGTTGGCGGCGCAGAAGTGTTCTACACAGACGACAGAAATCAATCACAATTCGCCACTCAACTTGGGATGACGGTTAAGCATACATGGGATCTTGATCTTCCTCCTGAATATGCGCAGATGGAATTAATTGATGATACAAAAGGCCCCAAAAAACCAGTTTAATCACTTCAAAGAATCGGCCCGTGATCTTGAGTATGATGAAAAGGCATTTTCATCATACTCAAGTGATTAATAAAGTGATTAATAAAGCCAGAGCCAAAGAAAGAAAAGCCCGCTGATTGAGTATGGCCTTTGTTTGTAAGCCAATACAATTATCTAAATTAAAATAAGGTGACCCTTAAGTTAAGCTGTTTGTCATGATCGTCGATAGCCGTCCGGCAAAGGCGACGGGGTCTTCGGGCATTTCGCCTTCCATGATCCGGGCCTGATCGAGCAGCAGATTGGCGGCATCTTTCAAGGCATCTATTGACCCGTCTTTTGTGGATGCG
>JALSHF010000187.1 GCA_026982375.1 Emcibacter sp.
GCAATAAAAAAAAATAAAAAAATACTTTAATAACTTTAATGGCGTATTGCATTATGTCCCCAATAAAAAATAAAACCAATGAATGAATGCCAAGTCAATTTATTAGTATACTTGAGCAAAGGCAAGTATTTCTCAATATGTCGAAATACTTAAGACTTTTCCATAATTGCATCAGAAGTTTGATCTGGTGCCGTTTGACACAAGAAAGAAAAGGAAAGAAAAGAAATAAAGTAAATAGGTTACCGTGGTTATCCAGTAATTCCGCGAAAGAAGCTACCCGGTTTTGTACGGAATTGGTGCGCCCGACAGGATTCGAACCTGTGACCTACGGATTAGAAGTCCGTTGCTCTATCCAGCTGAGCTACGGGCGCCCTGTGTGTTTATGTCTTCGTTTGTCCTGATCATTAACCGCGGTAGGCAAAAACATCGGCATAGGATTTAATTTTTATTTTTCTGGCCTTTGGTTCGATCACTTCAAAGTCGATATTATTTCGTTTGGCATAGGATATCGCCGCTTCTTTTGAAGTAAATGTCAATTTAATCTGGCCATCCATATCAGAGGAACTGGTCCAGCCCATCAACGGATCAAGGGATTTAGCCTTTTCCGCCGTATATTCCAAAATCCATTTTTTCGAATTCTTCGTGCCGGATTGCATGGCGTTTTTCGTTGGGCAATAAATACGGGCCGTCATAATTTCCACCTAACATTTATCAATATAAATATTTAATGTCTTTTATCCCAAAGATGGTTTAAGGGAAAGTTAAAAATCTCTTTCAAGTCTCTTTTCTATCATTAACTATTGCCGCCTTACGATTAATCCATACCGTTGACGCAAGACGCGAGTGTTTCGACAATAAAAAAACCGCCCTGTTAATATGGGGCGGCTTTTTTATTATACTAATTTAATGGTCGGGGAGACAGGATTTGAACCTGCGACCCCCTGTACCCAAAACAGGTGCGCTACCAGGCTGCGCCACTCCCCGACTGGATTAAATCAGCGTGCTAGGCTTAATACAAGAAGCATCTTCATAGGGCAAGCGCTTTATCAACTATCTGTGTTTTTTTTAAATTTCATAGATTACAAGGCGTTATTTCGCAAAAAAAGGATGGTCAATTTTATCCCCGACCTGAATATTAAGATTATCCGTCACGCCCCCATTCACTTCAAGAACCGAAATGACCGGAACAGTGGAATGAATATAATCCCGCGATTCTGGCACAGTTGATTTTGCAATATGCGTTATGATGCCATCTCTATTCAAGAATATGATATCAAGCGGGATATAAGTATTTTCCATCCACATGGTCACCATTTGATTATTTTCAAAAAGAAACAACATGCCATTTTTTTCAGGCATTTCCCTTCTGAACATCAAACCTCTTGCGCGCTGTTCAAATGATTGAGCGATTTCCACATCAAACTTATGATTTTGGCCTTTGGATAATATGGACAGCTCACCATGCTCAAAGGCGATATGTGCCCTCTTTTGATTTTGCCTGTCATTGGCAAAAGAAAAACTGCCCATATAAATAATGCTGATGAAAAGGCATGAAAAAAGCATCCGCATGCGAAAGATGGTCACAATTTACCCTATTTTTAATTGCCAAATACTAAATCACCGATTCTATAGCTTTATAGCCTTGACCACCAGACCG
>JALSHF010000188.1 GCA_026982375.1 Emcibacter sp.
TTCAATGGCCGCAGACCCCGTATCGCCGGAGGTGGCGCCCACAATGGTTACCTTGCGGCCTTGTCTGGTTAAAACATGATCAAATAAATGACCCAGAAGCTGCAAGGCCACATCCTTAAAAGCCAATGTCGGCCCATGGAATAATTCCAGAATCCATTCATTATGATCCAGTTGCGCCAAAGGCACCACGGCCTTATGACGGAAACCGCCATAGGCCTTTGAAATTATTTCGGCAAAATCATCTTCGCTGATACTGCCGCCGCAGACAAATGGCTTCATCACACGAAAAGCCACATCCTGATAGGATAGGCCGCGAAATGACCGGATGTCCTCCGGGCTTAGCCGGGGCACTGTGGCGGGCAGATACAGGCCGCCATCACGGGCAAGACCGGTAAGCAGAACATCTTCAAATCCAAGCTCCGGGGCCTGGCCGCGACTACTGACGTATTTCACTCTAAAACCTCTTATGTGTGGCGCATAATGGCAATCTGTTGCGAATCATTTTTAATTCGGTGGCAAATCCTATCAGTTTGTCTTGATGATGCAAGTCAGAACTGACTTTGATCCTCTTCACGCCGGCGCACATTGAACATGATGTATATGACCAGCAATACAATCGCCAGGCCATACCATGTCATGGCATAATCCAGATGATTATTGACAATATTCAACTGGCTGCGTTCCCCGATGGGATATTCCCCTTCATTAGAGGCTTTATCCGCATAGAGAAACATGGGAAATATATTCGTCATATGCTGGGCTTTTGCCATGGCATTCAAGTCCGCATAGAACCACATATTATGCTCAATATCATTGTCCGGCGCGAAACGTTCCTTTTGCCAGCTTTTGCGCAGCAGCCCTGTGACTTGAACCTCGTCGGAGTTTATCGTTTCAGGCCGTGACATCTGTTCTTTCAGATGTTCCGGCACCCAGCCCCGATTAATGATGATATATTTACTGCCGCCATTGTTGTTTTTCAGCATTAATGGCGTGAAGAGATCAAACCCGGGCTTTCCCGCCGGGCCCGCATTATAAAGCGGCATTTCCCGCATATGCAAAAAACGTCCCGTTACCGTCACATGCCGATAAAGCCAGTCATCCGGATTTTCCACTGTGGGCGGCAACGCAACAGGTGGCAGGCCGTGCCGCTCTTCCAGTTTCTCTATAAGATCCAATTTCCAATTAAGTCTTTCCACCTGCCAATTGCCCAGCAGGCATAGAATGATCAACATGGGAATGGTCATGATGGTGGGCCAGAAACGCGGCCTGAATTGATACTTAGCGATCGAGTTTACCTTCCTCTGCCTTGAAATGATATTGCAGCGCCACCATAAGCGCTTTGGCCGGACGCATCAACAATAATGAGCCGCCAACAATAGAAGGGAACCAAAGCAGAAAATGGAGCCAGAAGGGGGGCTGGAATTTTACCTCCACGATAAGCGCAAGACCAACAATAAGAAGCCCGAGAAACATAATGATAAACGGCGCGGGGCCGTCACCCGCATCAAATATGTCATAATCCAATTCACAATTCGTGCATTTGTCTCTGAAGGTTAAAAAACCGGTATATATTTTCCCGATGCCGCACCGTGGACAAACGCACAACAGCCCCGCCCGAAAGGGCGAGACTGCTTTATTTTCAGATGTGTTTTTCATCAATTGTCCGGTTAATGCGCGCCAACAATCCCCGCGCCGCCCACATAGATGCTGACGAAGAGTACCAGCCAGACAACATCGACAAAATGCCAATACCAGGCGGCGGCTTCAAAACCAAAATGATGCTTAGGTGTGAAATGCCCTTTCAGTCCCCGGAGCAAACATACCATAAGGAAGATAGTTCCGATCAGAACATGCGCCCCGTGAAACCCTGTTGCCATATAGAATGTGGAACTATAGATATTCGCGTCAAAAGCAAAGGTTGCTATAGAATATTCATAAATCTGGATGCCCGTAAAGGCGGCCCCAAGCAGGATCGTAAAGATCAACATATTGATGAATGTTTTACGGTCGCCTTCCTGCAACGCATGATGCGCCCATGTCACTGTCGTACCGGACGTGAGCAAAACAAGCGTATTCACAAGCGGCAAATGCCAGGGATCAAGCGTTTGAATACCCTCAGGCGGCCAAACAGCACCGATGGCTTCTGTGGGAAAGATACTGGCATTAAAATAGGCCCAGAACCATGCCACAAAGAACATGACCTCTGATATAATAAACAGGAACATACCGTACCGCAGTCCAAGCTGCACGATCGGGCTATGATGCCCCTCATGTTCGCCCTCTTTGATCACATCTGCCCACCAGCTATAGGCCCCAAACAGAACAACCAAGGTGCCAACATAAAATACCACGCTGTATGATCCGGGCATGCTCGCCAACAGGGGCAGTTCATGCATATATTTAACAGCACCAACGGCCATAAGAAAAGCGCCAACGGCACAGACTATGGGCCATGGGCTTGGGTCTACGAGATGATAATCATGTTCTGGTGCATGTGAATCTGACATTTTGATTCCTTACTTAACCTTTGTTATTAAAGTTACTTGAGTCATATGTTGCTTCCAAGAGTTATCCTGTGGGCAACATAGTCTCCCCTATTAGTTTTCCGGTGCCTTGAAAAAAGTATAGGAAAGGGTGATCTCCTTCACTTCTTCCAAATGTTTGTCATTGGCAATCTCCGGATCAATGAAGAAAGTGATCGGCATGTCCACTTCTTCGCCCGGGGCCAGTGTTTGCTCTGTAAAACAGAAACATTCAATCTTGCTGAAATAAATACCGGCCTTGAACGGGGTCACATTAAAAGTTGCCGTACCGGTAATTGTTTCCGTACTATTGTTAATAGCCTTGTAAAAAACAAGAGCCTCTTCCCCGATTTTGACTTTGACAGACCGCTGAACAGGTTTGAAATACCACGGTAATTTCCGGTTAACATCCGAATTAAACCTTACGGTCATATCCCGCGCAAGGATTTTGCCATCAGAGGCTTCTGCCTGCTGCGTCGTCCCGCCAAAACCTGTAACCTGACAAAATAATTTATAGAGCGGCACTGATGCCGCCACCAGCGCGAACATCACCGCAAGTACGCCCAGCAAAGCCAGCGCTGTCTTCTTGTTGCTCGCGGTATGAGGAGTCACATATGCCGTCATAATGGTTTATATCACGTTCATTTTTGCAAGAGTAACGAAGAAAAACAAGGCCACCATGGCCAATAGAATACCGCCCAGGGCGTAATTCCGGCCTGCACGTTTTTTATGTTCTTCATGTAATGGCATTAAGTCATCCTTCCGATCAAAACTTCCCCGCCCATCACCGCGAATAAAGAGAACAGATAGAAAATCGAATAAAAGAATGTTTTCTTCGCTGTTTTAACGTCTTTTTTCAAGGTTAACGATAGAGAAAGATAAATAAATATAGCCCCAAGACCAATCGCCGTAATCCCATAGACAGGCCCGGCAAAACCCATGACCCACGGCAGAACCGAAACGGGCACCATAAGCAGCGTATAAATCAAAATCTGTTTTCTGGTTTCGGCTTCACCGGCCACCACCGGCAACATCGGGATCCCCGCCGCCTTGTAGTCTTTGCAGGAAAATAACGCCAACGCCCAGAAATGGGGCGGTGTCCACATGAATATCAAACCAAACAGAACAATGGCTTCGATGTTAACATCCCCCGTAACCGCCGCCCAAGCGATCATCGGCGGAAAGGCCCCCGCCGCGCCGCCAATAACAATATTCATCGGGGTACGGCGTTTCAGCCAGACCGTATAAACCACCACATAAAACAAGATTGTCATCAAAAGCAATGCGCCGGCAACATAATTTACCGAAAGCCCCATCATCAAAACAGACGCCGTGGATAACGCAACCCCGAAATGAAGAGCCGTCTGGCGATCCATACGTCCCGATGGAATCGGACGATCAGCCGTCCGTTTCATAAGGGCATCAAGGTCGGCTTCATACCACATATTCAGGCAACCCGCAGCCCCCGCGCCAACCGCGATACAAAGAATAGCCGTAAAGGCAATCACCGGATGGATATCCCCCGGCGCCATCACCATACCGATCACAGCGGTAAAAATCACCAGAGACATCACGCGCGGCTTCAAAAGCGCAAAAAAATCACCCGCACCGGGAAGATAATCTTCTCGGGCATTTTGATCTAATGTTGGGGCACCTGTCTGCATTTTCAGCCTTAAAACTCAATTGAATGAAAATTTCTGCGAACCGGGCCCTTATAGAGCCCGGCCCACATTAAAAATTTATTTAATACGCGGCAGTTCGTTGAACTGATGGAAGGGCGGCGGTGAGGACAATGTCCATTCAAGCGTCGTCGCGCCTTCGCCCCACTGATTATCGCCAACCCGCTCTTTTGAACGCAGCGTCATATAAACACCAACCAGAAAGACCAATGTACCAAAGCCTGTGATCATATAGCCCACTGTCGATACATAGTTCCAAAGATGATACGCATCAGGATAATCCGGAATACGGCGCGGCATGCCGGCCAGACCCAGGAAATGCTGAGGGAAGAAAATCACATTCACACCAACGAATGTCACCCAGAAATGCAACTTACTGATAAATTGTGGATAGGGCTTGCCGCTCATTTTTCCAATCCAGTAATACCAGCCGGCAAATATGGAGAATAAGGCCCCCATAGACATGGTGTAATGGAAATGGGCCACCACATAATAGGTGTCATGCATGGCCGTATCAACGCCCGCATTCGCCAGCACCACGCCGGTCACGCCGCCAATGGTGAACAGGAAGATCATGCCAAGCGCAAACAGCATGGGGGTTTCAAACTTGATAGACCCCCCCCACATGGTCGCAAGCCACGAAAATATCTTAATGCCGGTCGGCACCGCGATCACCATGGTCGCTGCGGTAAAGTAAGCCTTGGTATCCACATCCATACCCACGGTATACATATGATGCGCCCAGACAACAAAACCAACAACCCCGATGGCAACCATGGCATAAGCCATACCCAGATAACCAAAAATCGGCTTGCGTGAGAAAGTGGAGATAATATGACTGACCAAGCCAAAGCCCGGAAGAATCAGAACATAAACTTCCGGATGGCCAAAGAACCAGAATAAATGCTGATAGAGCAGCGGATCGCCGCCGCCTGCCGCATCAAAGAAATAGGTGTCAAAATTTCGATCCGTAAGCAGCATGGTGATGGCCCCGGCAAAAACAGGCAAGGACAATAATAAAAGGAAAACCGTAACCAATACTGACCAGACAAACAAAGGCATCTTATGCAATGTCATGCCCGGCGCACGCATGTTGAAAATTGTACAAATAAAGTTGATGGCACCCAAAATGGACGACGCTCCGGCCAGATGCAGGGAGAAAATAGCCAGATCAACCGCAGGGCCACCATGTCCGGATGTGGAAAGCGGCGCATAGACCGTCCACCCGGTGCCAACGCCCGGATATGTCGATCCTTCGACAAAGATAGAAATTACCAACAGGGCAATCGCCGCAGGCAACAACCAGAAACTGATGTTATTCATCCGCGGAAAGGCCATATCCGGCGCACCAATCATAAGCGGCACGAACCAGTTACCAAAACCGCCAATCAAAGCCGGCATAACCATAAAGAAAACCATGATCAAGCCGTGACCTGTGGTCAAAACATTAAAGAAATGCTTGGCAGCTTCCACATCGCCGCCCGTGAAATTGGTTAAAAAATCAATGCCCGGCTCCATCAATTCGCCGCGCATAAGGCCTGACATCGCCCCGCCGATAATACCGGCCAATATTGCAAAGATAAGATACATCGTACCAATATCTTTATGATTTGTTGAAAGTACCCAACGGCGCCAGCCTGTTGGAATGCCGTGTGCTTCGCTACCCATTATACAGTATTCCTTTACTGCTGAGCCGGCAGCATTGCTACCCGCGTCAGGTTATCTGTTTTATTCGTTGCATATTCTTCTCGTGCCATTGCGATCCAGGCGTTATATTTCTCTTCAGAAACCACCTCGACCATTATCGGCATAAAGCCGTGATCTTTCCCGCAAAGCTCAGAGCATTGGCCATAATACATGCCTTCGCGCTCTGCCCTGAACCAGGTTTCATTCAACTTGCCCGGCACCGCATCAATCTTCACGCCAAAGGCCGGAATGGCCCAGGCATGAATGACGTCATTGGCGGTAATGATCATCCGCACCGTTTTATTGACCGGCACCACCATATGGGTATCCGTACCTAGCAATCTGGGGTGTCCGGCCGCGGCGGCCTCTTCATCGCTTAGCATAATCGAATCAAAAGAAAAATCATCATGGTCAGGATATTCATATGACCAGTACCACTGACTGCCAATGACCTTCACCGTCAGATCTGCTTCCGGGATGACATCCTGAAGATACAGCAATCTGAAAGAAGGCACCGCGATGATCAATAATATAACGATTGGCAATATGGTCCAGACGATTTCCAAGCCCGTATGATGGGTTGTCTTCGATGGCGTGGGGTTTGCCTTGGCATTAAATTTGATGAAGATATAGATCATCAGAACCATCACAAACAAGACAACGCCGACACACATGATCATCAACAAACCATTATGGAATGAAACAATGTCGCGCATGACCTCTGTTGCAGGTTCCATAAAGCCCAACTGATCTGGTTTGGCCTTATATATGCCATCGGCCAGAGCGGCGGCGCTGCCGCAGAGAAGAGTGACCATAAATACAGCCACGGTACTAAATATTTTATTGAGAGACATAATCCGTCCTACCCCTTAAATCCACAAATGAATTAAGAAACAATCGCCTATCCGAATGATATAATTTTCTGGTTCCACCCCGAAAAAAACGACAGTTTCGAGTCTTATACCTATAAAATTGATCTAGCTCAAGAAACTATTATTAATTTCATTTATATGGTTGGCATTGACATAAATCAATGCGTTTATTTACAACGGCTTACCGCCTTGATTTTTTTACTCTTCCTCGAAAAAAACCTGTTCTTGCAAATAAGAACCTGTCTCGTTTATAGTTAAGATCACAGGAAATTATAAAATTACGGGTATGTTGACAGTATGACGAACGATAACACATCAAATTCACATTTTTTCTCAGATTCGGGCCTTAATTCAGATACAAACCCTAATTCAGATACAGGTCTAGATAATGTTCGCACCCAGCGCATCGTTGACGAAGCCCTGCACGGTATGGATGACGGGGAGCTTTATCTGCAGTATGCCCAGTCCGAGAGCTTTTCCTTTGATGATGGCCGCTTGAAATCTGCCGCCTATGACACCACCAGGGGGTTTGGCCTGCGGTCTGTTCAGGGCGAGGTCAGCGGCTATGCCCATTCGTCTGAATTAAGCGAAGAGGCGCTGCGACGGGCCAAAGAGACGGTTCAGTCCATAAAATCGGGCAATAATGCCACCCTCGCCATTCATCCCAAAGGCACCAATGAAAAGCTTTATTCCGAAGAAAACCCCCTGCTCGGCATGGCGTTCAGGGATAAAATCAGCCTGCTGGAAGAGATTGATGCCTATGCCCGCGCGCGCGATCCAAAAGTCTGTCAGGTCAGCAGCTCTATTTCCGGCGAATGGCAGACCATAGAGATTATCCGGCCCGGCGGTCATAGGGTGCGCGACATCCGCCCGCTTGTGCGCCTGAATGTGAGTGTTGTGGTCAAGGACGGCGCGCGCATGGAAAGCGGCTATCAGGGCGCGGGCGGGCGGTATGAATACGCCCAGTTGCTGACAACAGAAAACTGGAAGGGACAAGTGGATGAAGCCCTCAGGCAAGCCATGGTTAATCTGGACAGTATTGCCGCCCCGGCCGGTGAAATGGATGTGGTGCTTGGCCCCGGCTGGCCCGGCGTCCTGCTTCATGAAGCCATTGGTCACGGACTGGAAGGCGATTTCAACCGCAAGGGCACCTCGGCCTTTGCCGGATTACTGGGGCAACAAATCGCGGCCAAAGGCGTCACTATTGTGGATAATGGCACCCTTGAGAACCGGCGCGGCAGCCTGACCTTCGATGATGAAGGCACCCCGACCAATTGCACCACCCTGATCGAGGACGGGATTCTCGTAGGCTATATGCAAGACCGGATGAATGCCCGCCTGATGGGGGTGGAAGCCACAGGCAATGGCCGGCGGCAAAGCTATGCCCATCAACCCATGCCGCGCATGACCAATACCTATATGCTCGCCGGGAAACAAGATCCCGCAGAAATCCTCGAAGGGGTTAAAGACGGGCTTTATGCCGTTAATTTTGGCGGCGGACAGGTGGATATCACCAACGGCAAATTCGTCTTCAGCTGCACCGAGGCCTATCTGGTCAAGGACGGTAAAATCGGCGCGCCGGTCAAGGGCGCGACTCTGATCGGTAACGGCGCCGACGTTTTGACCAAGGTCTCCGCCATCGGCAATGATCTGGAACTGGACAGCGGTGTCGGCATCTGCGGCAAGGCCGGACAAAGCGTCCCCGTTGGCGTCGGCCAGCCCACTTTAAGGATAAACGGCTTGACCGTAGGGGGCACCGATGGCTGATTTTTTTGAGGCTCTGGAACAAAAACATATTGATTTCATCAACAAGCAACAGATGTTCTTCGTCGCCACTGCCCCCAAAGAAGGCCGGATTAATCTGTCGCCCAAAGGGCTGGATTCTTTCCGCATTATCTCCCCAAGCGAGGTCTGCTATCTTGATTATATGGGCAGCGGCAACGAAACCGCCGCGCATATGCTGGACGATGGCCGCATTACGATCATGTTCAACAGCTTTACCCGTGCCGCCCTGATCATGCGGCTGTACGGCAGCGGCAAATCCCATGCCCCGGGCAGCGCGCGCTTTGATGACCTGATGACATTATTTGATGACGCCCCCGGCATCCGCCAGATATTCACCATCAAAATCGACAATCTGCAAACCTCCTGCGGCTTCGGCGTGCCCATCTATGAAAAAGCAGAAGAACGCCAGACCCTGCACAAATGGATCAACAGCAAAGACGAACATAGCCTGAAAGACTATTTCAACGAAAAAAACCGGATAAGTATTGACGGATTACCCGCGGTGGAATGAAAGGGAAATAGCTATGATTCTATCCAATCAATGGATTAATCGTCTTTGACCCCATTGACCCCATTGATTTTAAAGGTATGTTTTTGATATAGATTTAAATAGTGAATGTAAAATAGGACAATAATTATGCCGATGACTAAAGTATTTTCTCCAGATGCCATTCCGGCGGGCGGTCACTATTCCCAAGCTATTGCTGCTGGCGGAATGATCTATATTTCCGGGCAACTTGGTATTAGCAAATTTGACGACCCGACCGATTCTGTACACACTCAAGTTCATCGTGTTTTAAACTCCTTAAAAGCAATCCTTGCCGTTCAAGGTGCTGATATATCTTCAGTCGTAAAAGTAACAATTTATGTTACGGATATTAAATTGTGGCCCGAAATTGACACGATCTACTCCAGTTTCTTTGCAAATCACAAACCTGCCCGCGCCATTGTCCCTGTGCCCGAATTACATTACGGCGCAAATATAGAACTAGAAGCGATGGCCATTGACCCTCATTAATCAACGTATTTAGCGTCACTTGGTTTTCTGATAGTGCAAATATATTTCAACCCGCACTATCATTACTTATTACATTACGGTGACAATAATCGCAGCGGCTATGGTGTTTGGCATGACGGGCAGGGATGCCGCTGCGCGTCATGTGTCTTCATATTAGGATTACAATTTTTGGTTATTTGTATTCTTATGAGCTGACAATACTTGTGTGAAATCTGCCGCTTTTAGGTATAAAATAATCAATTTTCACAAAAACTATAAAAAATAATTAAAATTCATGGTGCATAATCGTTTTTCATGATAAGTTGGGTTTATTGGTGTAACAATAAACGGTAAGTGTTTTTCATGAATAGTGTAAAAAATAATCAATTTTCAGGTGCTGTAAGCATTTTTCACAAAAAGAGGTTGCCCGAAGAGGCGACACCTGTCGGCTATTCTGCTCTCATTGGTGCCTATGATTTGGCGGTGCCAACGCCTCGTACATTATCGGCTATCGGTGCGCGGCATAAAGTTTATGAAGCGGATGGCTGGCACATTTATACGCCGCGCCATATGCCAGAAGCCTCGCTTGAAGGGCATTTAGTTTTCGCCCTTAAATATGAAGGCCTTGATCTTGCTGTTTTGAAGAGATTATTCAAAGCCATACCAGCACAAGAAATTGAAGCCATCATTCGGGCAAAACCAACCAGCAGCTACGGGCGGCGTATATGGTTCTTATATGAGTGGTTGTTGGATGGTGCGCTTGATATATCTGATCTGAAAACGGGCAATTACACTGATGTTGTTGATACCAAGCTGCAATATGCAGTGAAAGGTGAGCGCTCTGCGCGACACCGTGTGCGTAATAACTTATCGGGTACGCAAGACTTTTGCCCGCTTGTTTATCGCACGGAAGAGATAGATCAATTTATTGCGGCAAATTTGTCTGAGCGAGCGCAAAAAACCGTCGGCGCAATTTCGCCTGACATAATGGCGCGCACAGCCGCTTTCTTACTGCTTAAAGATTCCAAGTCCAGCTATGCCATTGAGGGCGAAGCTCCACCGCATAACCGTATTCAGCGCTGGGGGCGGGCAATTGGTCAGGCTGGTCAGCAACCATTAGACAGCCAAGAGCTTATACGCCTCCAGGATATTGTTATGGGTGATGCCAGGTTTATCAAGATGGGCTTTCGGGATGAGGGCGGTTTTGTTGGAGATCGTGAGCGGGAAACGCGCATGCCGCTACCTGACCATATTGATGCGCGTCATGAAGATTTAGAGGCGCTCGTGCAGGGCTTGATAGATTTTGATAGCCAGTTCTCTGGCGAACTTGATGCGGTAATCGCGGCGGCCATTCTGGCTTTTGGCTTTGTTTATATTCATCCGTTCGCCGATGGTAATGGGCGCATTCATCGTTATCTTATCCACCATGTATTAACGCAGCGTGGCTTTAATCCAACTGGCGTTGTCTTTCCTGTTTCTTCGGCTATTTTGGAACGCATTGATGATTATCGCCGTGTGTTGGAGAGTTATTCCACGCGGCTATTGCCGTTTATTGAATGGGAACCAACGGAACAGGGCAATGTGTCTGTGTTGAATGATACAGGGGATTTTTATCGATATTTTGACGCGACGCCGCATGTGGAATTTTTATACGAGTGTGTTGAGAAAACCATTGATGTTGATTTGCCGCAAGAGGCTGATTTTTTGCAACGCTATGATCAATTTAAAGCCCGTGTTGAGAGTTATATTGAAATGCCAGATGGAACCATCAATCTGTTGTTTAGTTTTCTCAAGCAGAACGATGGGCATTTGTCTAACCGTGTCTTGAATAAAGAATTTAAGGCGCTGGAAGAAGGCGAAGTCAGATACGTCGAAGAGACCTATGCCGAAGCATTTGGTGATTAAATTGGGCCTATCCTATTAACTGATGATGTGGACGGCCCCCACTAGAGCACCCTGCGTTTATATACGGCCATTTGACCGGGATGATTTTGTTTTATGGCAA
>JALSHF010000189.1 GCA_026982375.1 Emcibacter sp.
GGCCGTTGTTGGCGTGATGTTTGAAGAAGGTGCGGAAAATGCGGAACTGGCAAAAATCTGGCAGAATATGCCGGCAAAAGCCAATGAGGTTATCACATCAGACGTGACGGTAAATGCCGGTAACCTTTTGCCTGCTGATCAGACCGTCATCAGATATGCGGGATCCTTAACCACGCCGCCTTGTTCCGAAGGTGTTAAATGGCATGTGATGACCTCACCGATCGAAGCATCGAAAGAACAGGTTGAGAAATTTCTATCAACAGTTCCGGCCAATAACCGGCCGCTACAGCCGTTGAATGACCGGAGTTTCAAGACGCATAAGCATAGTCATTAAAACCCCAAGTCTTTAAGCTAACTATTTTAAGAGCATGAAGTTATGATATTATTATATCTGCTTCGTGCTTTTTTTTAGTTTGATCATACCGCCCTCAAGGGTAATGCGGCGGGATTTATAGAGTTTTCCGATGGCTTTTTTATAGTTGGATTTGCTGACATGGAAAGCTGCATTGATATCTTCGGGCGAACTTTTATCCGTCAGACTGGATTGGCCGCCATTGCTTTCGAGGTAAGCAACAATTATTTCCGCCAATTCCCCGCGTATTTCATCGCGCATTTCAGAGCCGGTTTTTTGCAGGGTGAGGTTGATGCGCATATCTTCCCGAAGCGCACCGATATAGCCCTTGACCCTGTCACCGATTTTGATGGGGCGGGTAATTTCGTTATTATGAATCAGGCCAATATGACTGCCGTTGATCACGGCTTTATAGCCAAGATCACTGCGGCTTGCGATCAATAGATCGACTTCCTGCTGCGCCGTGAAGTCCCCCTCATTCTGTTCGTTCAAATGCCGGCTGAGCAGGGAACTTGCGGCTATTCGGCCCGTGACATCAAGATAAAGATAAACCACGTAAGACCGCCCCACATCCATAGGAACGCGCTGTTCTTTAAAGGGCACCAAAAGATCTTTCATCAGGCCCCAATCCAGAAAGGAGCCAAATTCACTTTTTTCAACAACCGGCAGATACGCGCATTGGCCGACTTCGGCAGCGGGAATGATGGTGGTGGCAATGGGCCGGTCTTCCGAATCCAGATAAAGGAAAATAGTCAGCCGCGCGCCAATTTCCCATGCGGATGTATCTTCTGGCAGGTAGCGTTCAGGCAGCAGGATTTCTTCCTGACACAGGTCTTCCATATTTTGTCCAAGATAGACACCAAACTCCACATGTTTCAGAACGACCAAAGAATGGGTTTTGCCAATTTCAAGCATCAGATTTATCACGCCTTAAAGATATGAGTTTCAAAGATATGCTTCTATAGAAAAAAAAGAATATTGTCGATAGCCGCGACAAACCCGCATCTGTCTCCACGAGCGAGATAATAAAAAACCGTCTCCTGCTGGAGAATTACTTTCTGCCCGGTGATCTAGAGCAATGTCAGACCTATTTGACCCATTGGGCCGGGATCAGGGCCTTCATTGAATATTACAACCATCATCGTTAACCCTTCTGTTACAGACTCCTGCATCCCTTCAGCTTCAGCGAAAAAAGCTGAGAAACAGATAGATGGCGAGAATAACGGCAACCCACATAACCATGCTGCCAACGGGATGATTGCGTGACAGTAAACCACTGAGTCTC
>JALSHF010000190.1 GCA_026982375.1 Emcibacter sp.
CTCTTGCTTGCCACCCTGTTTTGGGCTCAAAATCTCTGGGCCATTGAGAAAAAAGAAAGTCTTAACAAAAACCCTGAAGTACAAAAGGAAGCCGCTGAATTCATTCAGAGATTAGCCAACAAAGCCTTGACCAGCTTAAAAGACAGCGACAGCAGCCTCGCAGATCAGGAGCTTCGCTTTCGCGGCATTCTGCTGGAAGGCTTCGATGTCAATTATATTGGAAAAATTTCCCTGGGCCGTCACAGAAAACAAGCCTCCAAAGCCAATTTAGAAGATTATTACGCCCTGTTCCCTGAATATCTGGTCAAGGTCTACACAAGCCGCCTGACAAAGCTTGATACCCGGGAAGTGCGTGTCGGCAAAACGCTGCCCAATGGCAAGAGAGATCTGTACATCAGAACCAAAGTTATCGACGGCGAAGAAAAATCTTATGATGTTGACTGGCGGGTTCGGCCTGTCGTCGCCTCGGCCTCTAAAAGTACGGCAGGAGAAAACACCCCTGAAGAACGCCGTTATAAAATCATTGATGTTAAAATAGAAGGCATCAGCATGGCCCGTACCCAAAGGGATGATTTTTCATCGCGTATTGCAGAAAGCGGCATGTCAGGCCTGATAAGTTTCATGCAATCCATTGTGAATAACAACATAATAGTTGCTGACGATAGCAAGGAAAACGATAAAACCGAGCTAAAATAAATCCCTATACGTTTTATTGACCTATTGCGCTGTATGGTGTTTAGCGTTATGTATTGCGCAATTTTTTAATAAACCAGAAAATCGGCCGCCCGGATGAAATATCTCACTGGTTCCGCCTGATTTTCCACGACCTGAAAGACAGACAGAATGGCCGACAATCTATTACATCTCGTATTTGGCGGAAAAGTTAACGACCCACAGACATTAGACTTTTCAGATCCGGATAATCTGGACGTCGTTGGCATCTTCCCCAGCTATAAAAAGGCCTATGAAGCCTGGAAAAGCGCCAGCCATGCCTGCGTGGATGATGCCATGACAAAATATGTGGTGGTTCATCTTCACCGCTTTATGGAACCGGACGCATAGACTTCTGACCCAGCAAAACCAGCCGTCAATCTCTTAGCACCATGTTTTTTTCACCCATGGTTATCTCCTGCCCTGTTAGAGGCTAAAATAAAAAACGCCCCCCGAAAATCGGGAGGCGCTGGAAAAATTAGTTATTTATTAAAACGTGTAACCGAAGCCAACGCCCATAACCCAGGGGTTAATATCAAGCTGTGCCGTCACGCCGCCGCCGTTGATGCTCACATCTGTATTCAGCCAGATTTTCTTCACATCAACATTAAAAGACCATTTGTCATTCACTTTAAAGTCAAGACCCGCCTGAAGCGCCAGTCCAAAGCTATCCTTAAGATTAATATCCGTAATGGCTCCGCCCGCCGCATTTTCGCTATAGAAGAAGGTGTAATTAATGCCGGCACCAACATAGGGGCTTATGCTCCCCTTTGGGTTAAAATGATATTGCAACGTCAATGTGGGCGGCAACAGCATGGCATTGCCCAGTTCTACAGATGCGCCCAGCGCCGTATTAATAGCCGTTGCAGAATGTTTTGTTGTCGCAAGAATAAGCTCAACACCAATATTGTCTGTCAGGAAATAGGTAAAATCCAGTTCGGGAACAACGTCATTATTAAGGCCGACAGTGCCGCCAATAGACGTGGTTGCACTTTCATCCGGTGCAACATAAATAACGCGGGCCCGCATCAATAAATCACCCGCCTCCTTCGCCGCTGCGGTCATGGGAACAGAAGATGCGATAAGAGCCGCAATGCTTACAGATTTTAAAAGTGTATGGGTCATTTTTTTAGTTTCCTCAGTTAATTGATTTCAAGAGAAACTTTTAAGGGGATAGCCTCATAACATCTTTGATCTGTATCAAAAAAGGTAAAATATTTAACATCATAAACAATAGATGCCTTTGAAATACATGTTGTTTTATATGGGAAAAATTCAATTAAATAAGATAATCATGTAAAATATTTAACAATTTTCCCTTCAGGTATCGTATATATAAAATATATAAAAAAAGGGGCCGAATATGTTATCTACTGAACCGCTTACACTCACATCTATCCGCAAAGAACTTGAAGAATTAAGTTCTGAAATGATCTTGCTCATTCAAAAATATGATTTGGATGCAACAAATTCTCTCGAAATAATATCCATTGCTAAAAAGAAAATCTCAGAACCAAAAGATTATGTCCGTTTTCTGGAATTATCCCTGGAAGGCCGTATTCTGGGCGAAGCCGCCACCGCTCTGGAAAAAGCGACTGTTACAGATTAAGAAAGCACAGATTAAGCGGAATATTCCCGCAGATATTTCTCGGCAAGCTGCCGATAGCCGATTGTCCCCGCCATCATGCCTTCCAATGCCCTGTCATCCAGCTCGCGTATTTTCTTGGCGGGCCGGCCGACCCATAATTCCCGCGCCCGAACCCGCTTTCCCGGGCTGAGCAAGGCGCCCGCAGCCACCATGCCGTCACCTTCGATCACGCAACCATCCATGGTCACCGCGCCAAGGCCAACAAAACCCCGGTCTTCGATAATGGTGCCATGGATCATTGCGCTGTGACCAATCAGGACATCATTCCCAATCAACGTGGCCGCCCCGTCGCCTTCCACATGAACGACGGTGCCATCTTGAATATTGCTGCCTTTGCCGACACGGATATGGTTGACATCGCCGCGCAAAACGCAATTGAACCAGATACTGGATTTATCGCCAATTTCCACATCGCCAATGATCCGCGCGCCGGGGGCGATGAATACCCCCTGCCCCAGAGTTGGCCATATGCCGTTATAGATGTATAATTTTCCGCCGCCGGGGGCGCGCCTGAAGTCTTCCTGTGCCATAGGGCTCTGCTTTCCGGTTTTTTTAGGGAAATAATGGGGCCTGTTCCAACGCAAGGCTTTCTGTCAGGCCGAACATGATATTCATATTCTGAATGGCTTGTCCTGATGATCCCTTGATCAGATTATCAATAACCACCACAATGATGGCCCGGCCCGGTACGCGGTCTTCAAAAACCCCGATCAGGCATTGATTGGAGCCTCTCACATGGCGGCTCGCCGGCACCACGCCGTCTGCCACCACATGGACAAAGGCCTCATCCTGATAAGCGGTGATCAGATTTTCCCGCAGATCAGCGGCCGTTTGCCCGTCTTGCAGGGTCACATAAATTGTTTCCAGTTCGCCCCTGTTCATGGGCACCAGATGCGGCGTGAAAGTCACCATAAGATCCTCGCCCCACGCGCGGGACAGCTCCTGCTCAATTTCAGGAGAATGCCGATGACCCGCAATGCCATAAGGATGCATGCCTTCTGACACCTCGGCAAATAAATTGGCTTCTTTCAAACTGCGCCCCGCGCCGCTCGCGCCGGATTTGGCGTCAATGATGATGCCGTCCTTTTTGATGATCTTGTCCCTGAGCGGCGGAATGAGCGCCAGCAACGCCGCCGTGGGGTAGCATCCCGGGCAGGCCACAAGGCGGGCGTTCTTGATCTCTTCGCGGTAATGTTCGGTCAGGCCGTAAACAGCTTCTTTTTGCAGTTCGGGGGCCTGATGATATTCAAGGTACCATTTGGTATAAACCTCAATATCCCGCAGCCTGAAATCTGCGGACAGGTCGATCACCTTGACCGAACCTTTAATGGCATTGGCATAATCCGCCGGGCGTTCAATGATCATTTCATCGATAAAATCATGACCGGTGGCATGTAAAATACCCTTGATGATTTCCTGTGACGTGGCATGGGGCAAGGCGCAGAATATCACATCCAGTTCAAGCCCCGGCCATTCCACATCCCTGATCGCCATTAAATCCGGCAGCCCAAGCCCGGTTAAATGGGGATAGACCGTTTCAAGAGGCTGGCCTGCCTTACGGTCGGCCGTCATGAGGACGATGTCCACATTGGGATGACGCACCAGCAAACGAATCAACTCCGCCCCCGTATAGCCACTAGCACCTAATATTGCGGCTCTGATTTTCTTGGTTGTCTCTGTTTTAGATGTGACTGTCATTGGAATTTTCCACGGTTAATAAAAAACATTACTATCATATAATCCTTTTAATAAGAAAATTCAAAACTATCTGTGGGAATATTCTTTTATAATATCCAGACTTAAATCCAAATAATTGTTATCGCTCTTCTGGACAGGGGTGGTTCTGCTTTATTGGACAGATTTACGGCGCTATTAACGTCACTTTTTCTAACGCCCTTAGGGATTTACATAAAATTAATCTATTGAAATATATAGTGACAAAAGCATATGATGGAACGATGAGTATTTTATGAGTAACCAAACGACCAGAAATCACAGCGAAGTATGGCTATAGAGCAACAAAATCTTAATGAGAAAATTTCCAATATTCTCCAACTATCCTACGTAAAAAACACAGAGGGGCGATCCCTGCTGTTCAATAAAATTACTGATTTCCTGGAAGAGCATCACACAGAATTATCTCAAACCGAACAGACCCTGATGTCGGAAATTCTGGATAAACTTCTCAATAATGTTGAAATGACTGTCCGCAAGAAACTGGCGGAACGCCTCGCGATGAGTGAGGAAGCACCGCTTGATTTAATTGTCTTGCTGGCGAATGATCAAATTGACGTTGCCCTGCCCGTATTGGAATTAAGCAAACTACTCTCCGATAATGAACTGATTAACATTATCCGACATAAAACAGCCCAGCATCAATTGAGTATAGCCGGCCGGCAAAAACTGTCTTCCGATGTTTGCCGCGAACTTGTCACCGTCGGCAACACCAAGACTTTGGTCGTTATGCTCAATAATCATGATGCAAAAATTGATAATAGCTCCTTTGCCGATTTGATTGAAAAATCAAAAAATGCCCAGCCTCTCCAGCCGCCAATCATTGAGCGGCCAGACCTGCCCAAAGATATGGCCGCCAAAATGTATCAATGGGTATCGGATAGTTTAAAGCAATCAATATTGACGAATTTAGACTTGAATGAATCTGATATTGACGAATTGTTACTCACGACAATTGAAGAAGTCGCCAATGGTGGTCTGGGCCAAATAACCAGTGAAAAATCTGAAATCATTCTTGTTAACAAATTACATCAGGCCAAGAAATTATCGCCGGCGTTTTTAATGAAATGTTTAAATCAAGGGCAATCCTCCCTCTTTGAGATTGCTTTTGCAAAAATGATCAAGGTACCCCGCAAAATAATGCGTTCTTTTCTATACAACAGGGGCGCAGATGCCCTGGCTGTTTCCTGCTGCGCGGCGGGCATAGATCAAAGCGTATTTTTAACCATTTTCCAACTTACGCGCGCCGCACAGAATATCGAAACTGAAATTTCTGATGACGAAACGGCCAAGGCTTTTGAGCATTTCAAGAGACTTGATAAAAAGAAAGCCCATGTAACTATTCAAAAATGGGTTGCAGAAGCCACAGGCAGCTCTATATTCTAGTCTTTAGCTCCATAAAGTTTTAAAACTGGCAATAATGGCAGGATAATCATGGCTGATCGTTATAAGAATATTGCTCTTGCTGCCTCTCAAACAGAGGCCGCACAAAAGGCCGCTGCGGTACTGAGAGCGCGTTATGAATTTGTGCCCCTATCTGATGCGGATATCATTGTTGCCCTTGGCGGGGATGGCTTTATTTTGCATCTTATTCATGACATCATGCCCCATAAGGCGTCAATATTCGGCATGAATCGCGGCACAGTCGGTTTTCTGTTAAATGATTTCCATGAAGAAGGGCTCATTGAACGTATTAATAATGCCACCTCAATCACCCTGCACCCTCTTCGAATGACAGCCCAAACAGAAAATGGCCAACAGGTTGAGGCCTTGGCCATTAATGAAGTCTCCCTGCTCCGCCAAACCCGGCAAACCGCCATATTAAGAATTCTGGTGGACGGTCAGGTAAGAATGGAAGAACTGGTTTGTGACGGCGTTATCTTGGCAACACCCGCAGGCAGCACAGCTTATAACCTGTCGGCACATGGGCCAATCATTCCCATGAAATCAGAAATTATGGCCATGACCCCCATCAGCGCCTTCCGCCCAAGACGCTGGAAGGGAGCTTTACTGCCGCAAAATTCAAAGGTTGTTTTTGAAATTCTTGATCCGGGCAAACGGCCTGTCAGTGCTGTCGCCGATATTAAAGAAGTGCGCAATGTCACAAAAGTATCCATTGAACAGGACAGATCCATCAAAATAAATCTTATGTTTGATAGTCATCATACCCTGGAGGAAAGAATTTTAAACGAACAGTTCATCAATTAAAGCGCTCTAGAGCATTCTGCCTCTATTCGTGTAAGTTGAATGTCACGGTAAACTCAGAGCCTTCGTTGATAACGCTTCGCAGGGTAATATTACCGCCCATCTGACGGGCCAGATGTTGTGAGATATGCAGCCCGAGACCCGTACCTTCTTCTTTACGGGAATAAATATTATCGGTCGCCTGATGAAATTTCTCAAAAACCAGTTTTTGCTGATCCGCCGGGATACCAATCCCCGTGTCCCAAACCGTCACCGCAACAGTGCCGGCATCTTTCTGAGAAACCTTAAGGCCGACTTTGCCAAAATCCGGGGTGAATTTCACCGCATTACTGAACAGATTAACAAAAATCTGTACCGCGCGTCGCTCGTCAACATGAATTAAAAAATCTTCCGGGACAGTTATTTCATCAATATCCAAATGCTTGCGATTAGCACGCAACACGATAAGCTTTAAGGCCTTATCTATGATTTCCCGCAACGAAATACACTCGGCATCAAGTTTAATTTTTCCGCTTTCCAGCACGGCCACATCAAGCACATCATTGATCAATGCCAATAAATGCTTACCTGCAGACATTATATCATTACTATAGGAGACATATTGTGGGTTTAAATTACCAAAAACCTCCATCTTCATGGCTTCGGCAAATCCGATGATCGCATTCAGGGGCGTTCGCAGTTCATGGCTCATCGCGGCAAGAAATTCACTTTTGGCCCCAAGGGCCGCCTCTGATTCAGCAGATGCCAAATCCAGCTGAACATTCTTATTGGTCAATTCTTCGAGTGTATCTTCCAGCGATTTCTGGACGGCTAATGTTTCTTGTTGCGCTATATAGCTTGCGGTCACATCCATCCCCGCACCGCGATAGCCCCGAAATTCACCCGTGGCATTATCAAAAATCGGCACACCGCTCAAATGATTATATATGAGGTCGCCTTCACTGTTTTTAATGAGAAACAGCTGATCACGAAAAGGCTTCATCGCGCCAAGAAAATCCATCTCTGTTTGATTTTGACCTTGGGAATCAGATTTCATTTCCCCAATATCCTCAAAGCATTTGCCCTTCATTAACAAACCGGGTTTGCCCGTGATTGCCGTCAACCTGTCTGAAACATAGGTAATATTAAAATCTCGGTCAATTTCCCAGTACCAGTCTGATGTCGCCCGGGCAAAATCACGGAATCTTTCCTGCATCAGGCTTTCATGCCCAAGGGTTCGCACTTTTTCCGTACAATCCACATATGTCCCGCCAACGGCGATCACGTTACCATCATCATCACACACAGGAAAATGCCGGGATCTGAATTGCCGGGGATTATTCTTGATTTTAATGGTTTCCTCAACGGATACATTCTGTCTGGTCAATTGAACTTCATGCAAAATTGCCGTAAGACTGGCGGGTAAATGTGCCTCATCCTCAGCCGTCTCTTCGGAGCCTTCACAAGAAGACACAAGGGTTTTATAGCCCTCATTGACATATGCCAACTCACCCGAAACAGTTGATATATATAGCGGAACAGAAGCATCAAAGCTCATCTGACCAATGAGCTTATGGATTTTTTCCATAACCGCGCCCGTGGTCCTGCTGCGCGCCTTGGTCTTCGTGCCGCCTGAAATGCTCTGTACAACGGCCAGGGGGATGATGGTTTGATGTTTCAGCTTTGGCACCAGCATTTTCCCTGCTCTCTTAACGCTTGCCCTATTTGAATCCGATCTGCCGAACATCTTTATACTGCATCCTTCATAGACAATATGGAATCCTGAAACCCAAAGTCACGCTGCCAATGCCTCACAGCAACTTTCGCATTTATTACCTTGATCTCATCATACAATGATAAAATGGAATTTACCAGTCCGGTTGTTCTGGCTTTGCCGCCTGAACGAGACTGTATAATCAACAAGAAAATGGACGCAAAACTATCACGATCTATTTCAAGGGACTTCGCGATGATGGCCAGGCTTTCCCCTGTCCTCTCTCGCATGGCGCGCCAGAGGATTTTCACGTCCAGACCAGTCATTTCCGACAGGCCTGCCACGAATAAATTTACTTTTTCCTGCCGCAAACATTGCCGCAGAAATGTGATTGTCAATTGATTTTTACTGGCCAGTTCCCTAGCAAGTTTAAGGGCTGTCCTCATAACGCTATCAGTAGAATCATGGTTCTGAATGGCTGATTTTGTCGCCATCTCAAGCATATCATCAATCATAGAGCTGTCCAGATTGAATTCTAACACAATTTTTCGCCGCAAGGCCGCTGAAACCCACCAATACATACGGTAAGCCAGATCAACGGGGAGGTCTTGACGATTCAAAAGTGGCTCCTGGAAACGGTCAACATTTTTTGACTCCGCAACCAGATATTTTATGGCAAGCTCTGAAAGTTCTGCATTTTCATTGCGAATGAGGGCCTCGAGAACATCTTCACTGCCCTTTTCAATCAATTCTCCGCTGACATCTTCACTTACATGAGAACGAATGGCTATGGCCATTCGGTGTGCATCAGACCGGTTACGAATGATTTCAATCAATTGTTCGTCCTTGAGAACCCCACTTTTCCGCAACATGGGCTCTGCAATTTCAATGGACTCATTGGCAAGTTTTGCTGCCAGATCAGGGGAAACATCTTCCACATTGGCCAAACGCTTGCTCAATTCTTTTTTAACTTTTTTTTCTACTGAATTGATGAGTTTCAACAAAACATCATTCATGAGAGCGCGCTCATGCTCATTCAATCGTCCCTCGGGAGATAAAAATAAATCTGATATATTTTCAAGCAGTTCACTTCTGGCAGACACAGATTTTTCCTGCGCCAGAATTAATAAATCCCTGGATGCTACCTTCGTGCTGAGCATTCCTTTTACGTCCTATCTTCCCATGGTTCTTATAATTATATGACCCTGCAAGGCCTATCCACTTATATTTCAACCCCATTATGTATACTTATTTCATTAACAAACATTAAAAAAATACGCTAAATTATCAATATAACGCCCTGCCAGCATAAGAAACCGGATGAGATTAACAGATTTTGAATTTTGTATCCGAGTCCGAAAATGGCGTGAATCTCAGAATGCGTTCGGTTATCTATATTCAATCATAAAAGGAGATAGAGATAAAATTTGGACCATAAAAGTTGTTATAAGGCGGTTTTGGCCCGCGACAGACGCTATGATGGGCGCTTCTTTACGGCTGTCATTACCACAGGGATATACTGCAGGCCAATTTGCCCTGCCAGAACGCCCAAAGAGAAAAACTGCCTGTTTTTACCTTCCGCTGCCGCCGCGCAAGCAGCAGGCTTCAGGCCATGCTTAAGATGCCGTCCGGAACTATCACCAAATTTTCCCGGATGGCACGGGACATCTGCGACGGTTACCAGAGCGCTCAGATATATTTCAGAGGGCTTTTTAAATGACCATAATATTCCGCAGCTGGCGGATAAACTCGGTATTGGGGAACGTCACTTCCGTAGATTATTCCAGAAACACATGGGTACCTCGGCCAATATTGTGGCGCTTAATCGGCGGCTTTCAATAGCTAAACAACTTTTAACAGAAACCAGCCTTTCCGTTACCCAAGTAGCCCTTGCGTCCGGTTTTCAAAGCCTGCGCCGGTTTAATGACGCGTTGAAGAAACACTTCAGACTCAAACCAATAGAGATTAAAAAACACCATGCTGCGCCGCAAAACAATGCCGAAAGCCTGACTTTACAGCTGAGCTATAATCCACCCTTTGATTGGGGTCATATGACAAATTACCTCAGTATCCGCGCCATTCCGGGTGTTGAGGCCGTCGAGGGGAACCGCTATTCACGAAGTTTTCAGCTTAATGGAAAATCCGGCAGCTTTACCGTATTCCCCCACCCTGACAAGGAAATATTATGCCTGACCATTCATAATGCGGCGATCCCATCAATCCCGCTCATTTTATCACGCGTGCGAAGCCTGTTCGACCTTGATAGCAATATTGATATCATAAACCATCATTTATCTGCCCATCCTGATATGGCATGGCGCGTTAAAGCAACGCCGGGCCTGCGCGTTATGGGGGCGTGGGATCCTTTTGAGCTTACCATTCGCGCCATCTTGGGCCAGCAGGTCACCGTCGCGGCGGCAACAACCTTATCCGGACGAATTGTGGCCCGCCATGGATTGATAACTGATACGCCAGAAAAGAAAATAACCCATATTTTCCCCACAGCTCAAATTCTGGTTGATGCGGATTTATCTGAGCTTGGCATAACCCACAGCAGGATTAGGGCCATTCATCATCTGGCCCGCATGCTGGTTGATGACCCGCTTTTTTTCCAGCGCGCAACAAATCTTGACGACTTTGTCAGCACATTATGCCATTTGCCGGGTATCGGCCCATGGACGGCAAATTATGTGGCAATGCGCGCCATGAAAGAGACGGACGCCTTTCCAGGCTCCGACCTTATCCTGCTAAAGCGTATGCAAAAAAATGGCAAGAGGCCGACGGCCAGAAAACTTGAAACCATATCAGAAGACTGGCGTCCGTGGCGCGCCTATGCCGCCATGTATTTATGGGCTAATGACACAGGAAATACGGAACAGGACATATGTCAAAAAAACTCATCATTGATTATCTCGACTCAGAAATTGGCACCATAATCACCGTTTTCAATGACGGCGCCTTATGTGCGCTTGATTTCAAGGATTATGAAGGTCGCTGCCTGCGTTTGCTGAAGAAAAACTATCCGCAGCATCATCTGGAACATAGAAATGACCCATATGGTTTCAAGACCTGTCTGGAGCGTTATATGGCGGGGGAGTTTGTAGCCTTTGACGCGGTGAATATCACCCTGACCGGCACCGAATTTCAGCAGAAAGTCTGGCAAAGCCTGCGCAAAATCCCCGCAGGAGCGACAATGAGCTACGGCACGCTTGCCCGTAATATAGGTCGCCCGAAAACCGCAAGAGCCGTGGGCTACGCCAATTCTTTAAATCCCATTGCCCTTGTTTTGCCCTGCCACAGGGTCATTGGGCAGAATGGCTCCCTCACAGGTTTTGCCGGCGGTCTGGACCGTAAAAAATGGCTTCTGGCGCATGAAGAAGCGCGGTCAAACTAGGCA
>JALSHF010000191.1 GCA_026982375.1 Emcibacter sp.
GATCCAGCCCCCGCCAAGAACGCGCTCCCCCGCGTAAAATACAGCCGCTTGTCCGGGAGAGATTCCCTCCTGCGGAATATGCAATACAAGGCGGGCGGCCGTCATATCTGACGTCAGGAATAATGTCGCGGGTACCGGTGGTCTGGTTGACCGCAGCTTCACCTGTATTTCCTGTCCGGTTTCCTTGTTGTCATGATCGCCGAGCCAGTTAATTTCCTTAAGGCTGATCTCTGTAATCTCGAGGGCTTTTTTCGGGCCAACAATGACACGTTTTTGCGCGGCGTCCAGTTTGATCACATAGAGCGGCTCACGCCCGCCAATACCGATACCTTTACGTTGACCGATGGTGTAATGAATAATGCCTTTATGCCGGCCCAGTATTTCACCGTCCATATGGACAATATCGCCGGCCTCGGATGCGCCGGGGCGCAGCCGTTCGATGATGCTGGCATAATTACCGTTCGGCACAAAACATATATCCTGACTATCGGGTTTATCGGCCACTTGAAGGCCATATTTCTCGGCTAGTAGCCGCACATCGCCCTTTTCCATGCCGCCCAGAGGAAAACGCAGATAATCCAGTTGGTCCTGCGTTGTGGCAAACAGAAAGTAGCTTTGATCTTTAAGGTCATCCACGGCTCTGTACATCTGTGCATGATTGCCTGAGAGTTTTTGCTGAACATAATGACCCGTTGCCAGGATATCCGCCTTCAGGTCGCGGGCGGTTGCCAGCAGGTCTTTGAATTTCACTTCCTGATTACAGCGCACGCAGGGAATGGGGGTTTCACCGCGAATATAGCTGTCGGCGAAATCCTCCATAACGCTGTCCTGAAACCGTGTTTCATAATCCAGAACATAATGGGGAATATCAATGGCTTCGGCGACGCGGCGCGCATCATGAATATCCTGCCCGGCGCAGCAGGCCCCCTTTTTCTGAACCGCAACACCATGGTCATACAGCTGTAAAGTAATGCCAACCACATCATAACCCTGTTCTTTCAGCATGGCAGCCACAACGGAGCTGTCCACGCCGCCGGACATGGCCACGACCACACGCGTATCCGCAGGCGATGCGGCGATGCCCAACGAATTCAGTTCTGAATCAGAGTTAAGGTCAATAATTTCGGTCATAACGGGCGAATATAACATATTAGCCATAACTTCAAGAAAAGATTAATGCCAAGTTTTGCGCTTACAGGAAATCAAGCAAGGACAATTTGGACAATTCACTGGTAATTTTATAAGAAGCCTCAAGCGCGATCTGATCATTATTCAGCCGTGTGATGGCCTCGGCCACATTGACATCCTCAATATCAGATATGAAAACTTCCAGAAAAACTTCCTGATTTTCATGCTCTTTAATAATATTTTCCACGTTATTCTGGCGGGTGCCGTTTCGGGCGACCAACACCTGAAGATCTTCTATAGCCGCGTCCATATTGATCAGCTCCGCCTTTAAAAAGGTGAGCTGTGCCTCATTCAATTTGCCCGACAGCGGCCCAAAAGGCCCCGCGCTATATTCCGCGATATCTTTAAAAACCTGAAAAACCTGCTGACCCACTTCATCGGCCAGCATACCATATTCCACAACAGTGTTTTCTCCTACTCTGGCCAAAGGAGGGCGCTGATCATTACTAAAAATGTCGGCCACATTTGCCGCAGCGACAAGGTCCGAGATATCATCACCAACCACAGGGGCAACATCCGTACGCCCCCCGCTGAAAACATAAACACCGCCGATACTCGTATTCAGCGCGCTCACCATTGTGGCATAGGAGGCGCTCAATAATTCATCAAGGGCAAAAGTTTCCTCCTGCGCAATAGCTTCCAGCATAGTATCCCGAATTTCCTCAGCATTGGTTACCATGCTCCCCAACTGAATATCATTGGTTTGTAGGAAACGGTCTGCGTAAGTGGAAGCCCGCAGGTATCCTTGCGTTTGGCTGAATACAGTCTTCGCGCCCAGCAGGGTGGAAACCTCACTGGCAAGACCGCTGTAACTTTCTTCTTTTTTACCCGTTGTGATCTGCATCTGGCTTTGAACCACCCGGGACTGATTATTCAAAAGACTGGATAGCATCACTTGCTGGTTGCCAAAACTGGATACCCGTGTCATATCATCTTCCTGTTTTTAATATTTCTGGTCTTATATTTCTGGCTTGTATTTCCCATAAAATCACACAATCCGGAGAATTGTATCAAACATTTCTTTTGCGGTATTAAGCAGTCTTGCCGAGGCGGAATAGGCATTCTGGTAAATAACCATATTGCCCAGTTCCTCATCCATATTCACGCCCGATATATCAGATGATTTTCGGTTTAATTCTTCGCTTAAGGACTTGTTATCACTCATATTATTCTCGGCCAATTTAGCCCTTAAGCCTAAATCCGCCAATAGGTTAGCGCTATATTGTGCCAGCGTGACCGTTGCCTCATTCATACCGCCTGCCCGGGAAAACTTATAAACCGTCGTTTCAAGGCTTTTCAGCGCCAACGCCCCCGTTTGATCCCCAACACTTAAGACGCTCTCGCCGACCAATGCGGTCTGATCCAGACGCGCCAGCGCCAACCGGCCCGGATTATTTTCGATCACGGGCCGTACTTTCAGGTCAAGAGCAGCATCCATCCGAAAAGACTCCCCAATACCGAAGAATGACGATAGCGATACATCTGTCGCCCCGCGCGTTGTGCTGTCCGTTTTGACATGTAACTTAATGTCCGCGCCGCTGTTGGAGGTCGCCACGAGTTCTCCTGTTGATGACAGGGAAAATGTCGCAAGACTGGCCAGAGGGCTCGCGTTTAAATCGGTCAGAATATCGTTAAAGCTGGTCCCTGCGATGGTCAGGTTATATGTCCCGATCTTAACCCCGTTCGCATCATTGATATCCAGCTGCATCGTGCCGCCCGCCGTAAATCCATGAGGATCCGCCGCCGTGACACCCGTTTCAAAATGTGACGGCACGCGGGCTTCCACCAGATTATTCATCCCGAAGAAATGAGAGAAACCGCGCCCTGCCCGGCTGCTCTCATTGCCATCAACCTGTGAAATAGATACCCCGTTCGTTCCCGCCGCAGCCGTCAACGACATGACCCCATCTGTCAATGCCATTGTGCCCGCCCCGGCCAAACCGGCATTCACAGCGTTGATCACATCGCCCACACTTGTCCCAATGGCACCAAAATCAATATTTACTTTTGCCACAAGATCGCCCGCACTGTCCGTAACAGCAAAAACAGATTCGCCGGTGAAATTATGAGGATCCGTTGCCAATAGTCCCGTATTTATTCCTGTCAGGTTATTGGGAGCTGGAACCGAGACATTCAAATTGTGAACACGATTTAATTCATCATTAAACCCCGCAGCCAGATTGCCCAATTGCAAAGACATTTCCGGAAGATCTTTATCACGCAGAATTAACAAACCTTTTAATTCGCCGGATGTCAATTCCCCGTCAAGTTGCCGGTTACTTGGCCGCGGCGTCCCTGATACGGGGTCTAGCTGATGCACGGTGATTGGTGGAAACGGGGTTGACGACGCCACCGAACCTGGCGGCGAATATTGCAATAAACTTCGGGTCGCGCCCACAAGGGATATGCCCGTTGACGTGGATACCTGAACGCCATTATTTCCCGTATCCGTAATATTCAAGTCGATAATACGGGAGAGTTCAGTCAAGGACTGTGCCCTGTTTTCAATCAAACCACTCGGGTTACCGCCTGTGAGTGTTTCTTTCGTAATAAGAGGGTTCAGGCTTTCGATACGCTGCGTCAATGCGTTGATACGATCAACACGTTCCGCAATCATATTGCTGGCATCAAGGCGCATGGTTTGAACTTGCTCAGACAATGAAGCGACCTCTTCACCGAACTGATTGATAGAAGATATGGTGTCTTCTTTAAGTATGGCAGACAAAGGATTAAGAGCCAATTCCGAAACAGATGTAAAAACCTCGTCAATTCGGCCCGACAGGGAGTTATTCTGATCTGGCCGGCCCAACAGAGATTGAATTCGGCTCTGGAAAGCATTCTCTACTTCATATCGGGCATAGTCCGCATTTGCATCATAGCTTGCTTTGACAAGAAATCTATCCACTACCCGTACAATGCCTGATATTTTAACACCGCCCACGACACCGCCATTGACGATAGTTTCCTGCTGAACAACCTGCCGCGCATAACCCGGGGTATTGATATTGGCAATATTGCTTGATGTTGTCCGAAGCGCAGCCTGGTTGGTGAAAAGACCGGTCAGAGAATTATTAATAATGGAATTAATCGACATGATCTTCCTTCCGTGCGTTAAAATCATCGTTCAAGGAGCGGTTTTTTACAGGCTTGCAGATAGGCAATGCTTGCCCAAGAGGATATTTATTCCCCCCATTGACAGAATAACGCCGCATTATATTGTTACCTTCAAACATTTATATACCCTTCTTATATATCAACTCAAGCTACTGATATATCACGATAATATGACATTAATACATCCATGACCAAGACCTTCTGCCTAACATTTTTACCTATATAACCAAGTAAATATATGCAAGCTTGGGGCCAATTTCACCATCCCCTTAATATCTTCCTGAAAAAGCCCCCTCATTACATTAACGCAAAGCCATCATTCTGCCGCACTGCAATTATTACCATAGAAAATTGGGTAATTATTACCTAACGCAGAGCATCTCCATCCCGATAAAACATTTGTTGTCTTTATATTACAAAGACTTAAGCTAATATTCTGAAAATGGCCTGATATTTGCTTAACTATTGGGGAGATTATAATATTTATACGAGTATTGAAAATAATGACGTTAAGTTCCGAGCTATTTCTCACACCCGCATATACTGCGCCGCAGGGCAGCAGTAGAGATAGCTTGGCTGCGGCCCAATCCTCTGCGGACAACGGGCTGCAAAAACTTGACAAAGAGGCCGAAAATCCGTCTCCCATAAAACAAACCAGTGATAATTCTAATGATCGCTTTAAAGATCACCTCGCCCGAGAGACAAATAGAGATTCCGGGAAAGCTGAAATAACGTCAAACACAATGAAAGAATCTGAAGATCAGATTACAGAAAATAACCCCCAAGCCGAAAAAAATATTGAAGGAACCACCGCAGTTTCAACCCAAAGAGAAAATATCCGGGCCGAAACCGGGGCAAAAAATGAACTTGCCTTAATATCAGAGAATATCCTGCCCTCAAAGCAAGAGGCTGCTGCTCATGAGAATTCTGGGCTGATTGCAAATATAAGGCCGGATTTTCAGAATAACCTGAGCCAAAATAATATGGCTAAAGCTGAAGGGAATATTGCAGAGTCCAATAAGGCACAATCGACCGAAAATACAGAGAAAATAAATAATGGGAAAATAAATACAGGGGAAATAAATACAGGGGAAATAAATACAGGGAAAATCCTTGAGACTACTGCTAAAGCTGCCACTATGGATATACTGCAAGCGACCTCTGCCGAAAAAAAATCCCCTGTAATATTATCCCCTGTAATATCATCTCCTGTAATAGTATCAAACGCAGCTCAAAGCCGCCCGCTGTTATCGGCAGTTAATATAGAAGAAAATCCTAAAGCCAATCTATCAACTGGTCTCATTTCTGAAGGCACCGCCAAACAGGATAATGTGCCATCAAGTCAAAACGCATCTGGCGCAGATGCTGCCCTGACCCAAAAAGCAGACATTCAGAATACCGCGCCCCAGATTATTGATATGCAGAATTCAGCTGTTCAGGGTGATGCCAAGAATCTGGCCGCCGCAGGGGCCGTAAACGCAGCGCAAGCCCTCTCAGAAAGCTCGCAAAACCAGTCTGGAACGCCGCAACAGAATTTAGCCGCCGTCCCTGTTCAGGCGACAAATCAACGTCCGGGGGAATCTCTTAAAGACTCTGTTAAACCATCCCTGAAAGGCGGCGGCAACAGCCCGGCTTCTGAAGGCTCAGACAGCAGAAGTCAAGCGGCATCTTCTGAAAATATGGCACAGGCGAAATCAAAAGGATCTTCAAAGAATTCCGCAGAAAGTCAATATTCTTCTCAAAATTCCTCTTCCGCGAGCGCAGCATCACCACCTGCCAATAATCAAAGTATCAATGGTCAAATGGGGGCAAAAGCCGTCCCCTTTCAAGCGGAACTAAATGCAGCCATGACGAATGGTGACATTAGGCTACCTCAACTGAATAATGCTCCATTGCAGCCTACCCTGCTATCGGTTCAGGAAGTCGGGCAGCAAAATAATCTGGTTTCCACCAGTCACATCAAACCACCGACTTTGCCCGTCACACCGCAAATGATAACCAAACAGATCAGCATGGCCATTTTAAAACAGACCGGGAATGGTCTCAATAGCTTTAAATTGTCTTTGAAACCTGCGGAACTGGGGCAGGTAAATATCCGGATGGATTTTCAAGCTGATGGAAAAGTAACCACCGCCGTAATCGTGGATAATGATCGCACATTGGCCCTGTTGCAGCGGGATCAGGGCGCATTAAGCAGAGCCTTGGAAAATGCCGGTTTTAATATGAGCGGCAATGATCTGAATTTCACCCTGAAAAAGCAACAGCATAACCAGAACCAATCAAATTTTTCAGATAACAATACAGGCGACGGGGAAAATGAAGATTTGCCCCATAATCTCGACAATATCGTCAGCCGGCAACAACTTAAAATGGCTTATTCAGATAACGCCTTAGATATAAATATTTAAGCAGGACAGATAATATGGACATAAATGCACTCACAACTGGCGCGGAAACAGCAGCAGATCAAAGCCAAACAAAGCTGGCTGAAGATTTTGATCAGTTTTTATCTCTCCTGACAACGCAGTTGCAATTTCAAGACCCCCTGGACCCCATGGACTCCAGTGAATTCACCAACCAGCTGGTTTCCTTCACACAGGTTGAACAATCCATTGCCACCAACAAAAACCTTGAAAAGCTGATCAGCCGGGTGAAGAATGCTGACATGTCCAATGCGGTCGGATACCTCGGCACCGAGGTTACCATCCAGACAGATCGGGCAGGTTTGCGGGACGGCGTTGCAAAATGGGAATATGGCCTGACCACCAATTCAGAAGAAACAACCTTAACCGTTAAAGATTCCAATGGTAAAATTCTCCATGAAGTATCGGGCAATAATAAAGCCGGTTTACATG
The DNA here is from genome assembly GCA_026982375.1 of Emcibacter sp. Taxonomy (GTDB): domain Bacteria; phylum Pseudomonadota; class Alphaproteobacteria; order Sphingomonadales; family Emcibacteraceae; genus Paremcibacter. The sequence goes on from JALSHF010000191.1 coordinate 7,158, forward strand.
ACTTCGTCTGGAACGCCCCGGAAAATACCCCTGATGGCATATATCAGCTTACGATATCCGCAGAAACCGCCAATGGAACAGAAGTGCAAACAGCCATTTATTCCAAAGGCAAAGTAGAAACCATTGAAACCTTAAACGGAGAAATACATTTATCCGTCAATGGAATTTTAACAGCGACGAGCAATGTTCAAGCCGTCAAACCAATTGATCCTGCATAACTTTCAGGTCACGATACAAATATCCTGTCGCAGAAGTCGCCAGTTAAGCCGCGTGAAACGCTCACAAAATATAAATTAACACGCCAGCATGACACATACTGTAACCATACTGGCAAACTTTAAAGGAGTAACGACATGAGTCTTTTCGCATCACTTGCATCCGGCGTATCCGGACTAGGCGCCTTTAGTTCAGCCCTTGGCATGATTTCTGATAATATTGCCAATCTTAATACCATTGGCTACAAAGAAACCCGGGCGAATTTTTCAACTCTGGTTACGGAAACCAGTTCCACTGCCAGCTATTCACCAGGTGGTGTTCAGGCCTTACCGCAAAGCCTGATCAGCCGGCAAGGATTATTGCAATCCTCAACATCTGCAACAGACCTGAGTATTGATGGCGCTGGTTTCTTCATCGTATCCAGCAGAGGGGAAGCCGTAAATCAAGATTCAGAAATCAGTTTCACGCGGGCTGGCTCTTTCACGCCCAATGCGGATGGTTTTCTGAAAAACACCGCCGGACTTTTCCTTATGGGTGTGCCGCTTGATGCCAATGGGGAAGCCCCAAGTGATTTGGTTCTTACCCAGCTTCAGCCCATAAATGTATCCAACCTGACCAGTACTGCCGAAGCGACAACAAATATATCGGTCAGGGCCAACCTGCAGTCATCCCAGCCCCTGAACGCGGCAATTGTCGGAGCGACTTATACCGCAGGCACTGTTGCCGGGTCCATGGCAGGATACGCGGCTGATGTTGCCGCAGGTATCATTCCCCCTGTGAACGGCGTAGAGCCTGATTTCCAAACGAATGTTCAGGTTTTTGATAGTCAGGGTGAAGTTCATACGGTAACCGTTGCGGCCTTAAGGCAATCAGATAATTTGTGGAATATTGAGATTTTTGTTGATCCTCCCGGTGATGTGACCTCTGCCCTTGGCGGTACGGGACAAATTGCCAGTGGACAAATTGCCTTTAACGGGGATAGTACCCTTGATCTGGCCGCCACTTCTGCCTCGTTATTAAATCCCATCAATGTCGCCTGGACGGGCGGCGCGGATGCGGGCAGCCTTACTTTTGACCTTGGTACTGATGGCTTGAGCGACGGTATCACACAATTCGCCGGTGAATCTACCATCATTTCATCTTCGGCCAACGGGGCAACATTTGGTAACGTTATCGGGGTGTCTATTGATAAGGAGGGTGTTGTCAGCGCCTTGTTCAGCAACGGCTTGGCCAAAAGGGTGTCCCAAATCCCATTGTCCACCTTCCAGAATCCTGATGGTCTTACGCGGCGGCAAGGAAATTCCTATACCACTTCTGATCAATCCGGCAGCTTGAATCTTAAACTGGCCGGTATTGGCGGGGCCGGATTCGTCGCGCCGCAGACCCTGGAAGCATCAACAGTTGACCTTGCAAACGAATTTACCAAATTAATTACCATTCAGAGGGCCTTTTCTGCCAGCACCAAAATTATTACAACGGCAGACGAGATGTTAAATGAGTTGAACAGCATTAAACGCTAATAAACCAAATACTTAATGGAAAAGCCGCTTGTCATGTCACAAGCGGCTTTTTTAATTTTAGCCTGCTCAAATTGTAATAGATAAAATTTTCATCAATATTTTATTTCTAATTAACCTCGTTCATTAGGCTTTCTTTAAAGGCTTGCGATTATTCTGAGTATCACATGAAGATGTTACCGGAGATTAGTACATAATGAGTAGATTTCAAGATATGTCAGCTGCACCAGTTTTGGGGCCGACAGGAGAGCCGCTTACCTTAGAGGACCTTCCGCCGTCCAATACCAAACGATGGGTGATCAGGCGTAAAGCCGAAGTCGTCGCTGCGGTAAGGGGCGGGCTGCTTTCGTTAGAAGACGCCTGTAAAAAATATACCCTTTCTGTTGAGGAGTTTCTCTCTTGGCAACGCGCCATAGACAAAGACGGCCTGCTTGGCCTGCGCGTCACAAGAGTTCAGGACTATCGCGCAGCCACACAACAAAGATATGATAACTAAAATTATTTTTTTAGTATTTTAAAGACAGTTATATTATTTTAATAACCATGAGAAGTGATTCTCATGGTTATTTTTTTATCGCCGCCCCAAAAGCCTTATTTTTGACGATTCATACTATATATAGTATGGGTTTATCAAAAACCCCCACCACTAGGGGCGTTGAGAATCCTCATTTTTTTGACTGTCAACATATTTATCTGCAATACTAGGCAAAAATTGCCTACCATTAACTTGTTGTTTACTTAATAATTGGTAAACTTCATTTAACGTTGATTCAATTCATCATACAACGTTCATTAGTCGTTATATGACATTTATAGTTAAGTGATTAAAAAATATATTAGGGACACGCATCGTGAATGGCTTAGCAGAATTTTTTAGAACCTTAGGCCCAGCCAGATTAGCGGCAATGGCTACTGTTGCAGCAATTACCATAGGCTTCTTTGTTTTCCTGTCCATAAGATTATCCACACCAAATATGGCGCTATTATTTAGCGGACTTGATTTGGCCGACTCTTCCAGAATTGTCCAAAATTTGGAAGCACAGGCCATTCCCTATAAACTGGTTGGGGACGGCAGTACTATTTTGGTTCCCGATGACCAAGTCAACAGAATACGTATTTCAGTCGCCGAACAAGGCTTAACCAGTGGCGGGTCACTGGGGTATGAAATTTTTGACCGGGGCGATTCCCTTGGCGCCACAAGTTTTGTGCAAAATATCAACCATTTACGCGCCCTTGAGGGGGAATTGGCACGGACAATCCAGTCCATTGAAAAGGTAACCAGCGCCCGTATTCATCTGGTATTGCCGGAACGGCGGCTTTTCAGCAATGAAAACCGTCAGGCCACCGCCAGTATATTCATTAAAACAACGTCTGGCCGGCTGGGCCGCAATCAGGTAATGGCCATACAAAATCTGGTCTCCGCCGCCGTGCCTGATCTGCAGCCTGAACGCATTTCCATTGTTGATCAAAAAGGCTCCTTGCTTGCCCGCGGATCATCAGAAGATACAACCTCTCTTCTCGCCCTGTCTTTGGAAGAAAAGAAAATCTCTATGGAGAGCCGTCTGCGCAATCAGATCGAAACCCTGCTTGAAAAAACGGTTGGCCTTGGCAAGGTTCGGGCAGAAGTCAGCGCAGAACTTGACTTGAACCGGATTACCAGCAATTCAGAAATTTATGACCCTGATGGTCAGGTGGTTTTATCAGAAACCAGTAACGAACGCACCAGTAACAACCGCGAAAATGCCGACGAAAAAACGGTTTCTGTCAATAATAACCTGCCCGACCAGGATGCTGAGGCAGACGCGGAACAGGCCATAAAAAATCAATCTTCTGACAGTGAATCATCAACCACCACAAATTTTTTAAATTCCAAAACCATCCGAACCCAGATCCACGAGGCGGGAACGGTGAAGAAAATTTCCGTTGCGGTATTGATTGACGGCACCTATCAAGACGCCGGTGAAGGTAACCCACCGGTTTATCAGGCCCGAAATGCCGATGACCTTGCAAATATCGAAGCATTGGTCAAATCTACCATGGGTTTTGACGAAGAACGCGGTGATTCCGTCCATGTGGTCAATATGCAATTCGCAACGATAGATTATGGCGAAGAAGCCGCCGAAGAAGGCCTGTTTGATTTCAGCAAAGCCGATATGATGCGCTTCATTGAACTTGGTGGCTTATTATTGATTGGTATTATGGTCATTTTCTTTGCCCTCAGGCCATTGATTAAATTCCTGACGGCGCCGCCCGTAAATTACCTGCCTCAAACGGCCGCCCTTGAAGGTGCCGGCGGGGCTCAGGCGCAATTACCCCCGGGTGAACAGGCCGCTATCACGGGGCCTGATAATGGCCCGGTTCAGCCCAATGTTACATTAGTTGATGATCAAGGCAGGCAATTGACTTCCCGTGAGGTCGCGA
>JALSHF010000192.1 GCA_026982375.1 Emcibacter sp.
GACTTTTATCTGAGAGGCCCATTTTTCGGCCAAGTCCCCGGCATAGGGCAGCTTGTATTTTTCGCCCTGGAACCCCTTGATAATCAGTAATATCCACAGAATAAACCCAATGATTGCCACAATCGGCATCAAGGGAATGCCTATCAGGCTAATGGATAACGCAATTTGCAATAGGCTGATCCCGCCGAAAACCACAATGGACTGCATGGCGTGGAAGCGAACGTCCTGATCTTCTTTTTCAAGTATGAAAAAAATCAGCCCTGTTACCCAGCCAAATACGTAACATAGGCCCGAGGCAACATTTTTATCTAATCCCGTGGATGCTTTACTCATTTTCTTTCCCTTTATTTTCTAATATAATGAAACTATACAGCAATTATACCAGAAATTCTACCATACGAAAATCAGGCGACTTATGACACATAATCTGCCCATATTATACAGCTTTCGGCGCTGTCCTTATGCGATGCGCGCGCGGCTCGGGCTGCAATATGCCAAAATAAAAGTTGAATTGCGCGAGGTGGTTTTAAGAGATAAACCGGCTGAAATGATCGCTATTTCACCAAAAGCGACGGTGCCCGTTTTGCGGCTTTCTGATCACGAAATAATTGATGAAAGTTATGATATTATCAAATGGGCCATCAGCCAGAATGATCCTGATAACTGGCAACTGTCCCTGCCCCAAAGTGATGAACTGGTTAAAATCAATGACGGGGCGTTCAAAGCCGCTCTGGATAAATACAAATATGCCTCCCGCTTCCCCGAACAGGAACCCGCATTTTATCGGTCGCAGGGTGAAGTTTTCCTGAAGCAGTTGGAACAAATGCTACAACAAAACCAATTCCTGCTTGGCAAGCAGGAAACGCTGGCGGATATAGCTGTTTTCCCCTTCGTTCGGCAGTTTGCCCATGTGGACAGGGCATGGTTTTTTACCGCGCCCTACCCTCAATTGCATCGATGGTTAAACGACTATCTCAGCCATGAAAATTTCACCAGCATCATGATCAAATATACCCCATGGCAACAGGGTGATCAGGAGATATATTTCCCTGATTCGCGAGAACACCCCTTTTAATCATCTTGTTTTTCTGATCTGTATCAAGGTCTTCCCGTATCTCTTGGCGCATCCTTCATATGATGGTAAACTTTGCGCATGAACGGAGAATAAAGATGGATATATTAAGTCTGGATAAAGTTGAGTTCATCATTTCAATGGCAAGAGAATTAGGTGAATCATCACGCGCTATCATTGGTGAAGAACTGGCGGATGACACCGCGCCCCGTCATTACTCTGAATTTGCCCTCGCCGCCAGGGCTGATACTTCCATGAGCGAAGAGAATGCAGGTGATTCAACCTATCAAGAATTAAAATCCGTCATTAACGGAATGAACGAAGAAGAACAAAACGAGCTTGTCGCTTTGATGTGGCTGGGGCGCGGTACTTATGCGTTATCTGACTGGAAAAATGCCGTAGAAGAAGCGCGGGACGCCGGCAATGACCATACCGCAGAATATTTATTGCGCACCCCTTTATTGCCTGACTATCTTACCGAGGGCCTGGCCCTTATAACAGATGAATAGATCCGGTAATGCTCTAGTTTTCGCTTAATTTTCCCAGTGCCGTGCGATCCAATTGATATCCAGTCCATTCCGTCTGAGCCTTCGCGCCAAGGGCTTCATAAAAGTTGATGCTCGGAGTATTCCAGTTAAGTACCGTCCAGTCCATACGCCCGCAGCCCTCATCATAGGCCCTGACAGCCAAATGAAGGATCATTGCCTTGCCCAGCCCACTGCCCCGACTGGACGGGGCAACATAAAGATCCTCTAAATATAGATTCGGGCGGCCTAAAAATGTGGAATAGCTGTAAAAAAACAGCGCAAAACCTTTCGGAACGCCATTTATTTCCCCTATGATCACATAGGCGGTAGGGCGATCCCCAAATAATGCCTGCGCAAGCCCATCTTCGGTCGCCACTACTTTATGCCGTAATTTCTCGTAATCCGCCAACGCCTTGATAAAATCCAAAATCAGGGGGACATCCTGTTGCTCTGCGGGACGAATGGATAATTGGCGATTTGTCATGAGCGTTTTTCTACTTTTAAGACCGTAACATCTATGCCAATCACTTTGACCTTATCATTTGCCTTGGCCTCGAAATCACCCTCAACGCTCCAGTTGCTATCGCCGATGCGGATTTTACCTTTGCCATTTTCCATATCTCGGATCAAATTATAGGTTTGACCGATATATTGATGGCCGCGCTGATTTAAATTTGTATCATCCGTTTCGATAGGGTTTCTTTTCAAAAAAGCCCGGCCCGCAAAAACGCTGATAATACTCAAAATCGCAAAGATTATAAATTGTATTTCCCATGAAAGACCCGGGTCAAAAAATACGACGGCGCCCACAATAACGCTGGCAATGGCCATCCATAAAAACACAACGCCGGGGACGGCTAATTCCAATCCGATCAACAGCAGTGCCGCAACAAACCATGTCCAGTGATTTAATATAAGCTCATCCAGAAAATCCATCTCTCACTCCTTTAGAATATTTTTATCGTCATGGCTGGCTTATTCAAGAACCTGACCTTGGCACAGAACCTGATGGCGTATTTGGCGCTTTGCTGATATTTTTCAGCATATCCGTCATCCCGCCAAGGGCTCCGATAACGCCACTGGCCTCCAGAGGCATAAAGACAAGCTTCTCATTAGGCGAATTGGCAAATTGGCCCAATGTTTCCACATATTTCTGCGCGATGAAATAATTGATGGCCTGAGCATCCCCGCTGGCGATGGCATCAGAAACCATGGTTGTCGCTTTTGCTTCAGCTTCGGCTTCTCTCTCGCGGGCCTCGGCATCACGGAAAGCGGCTTCGCGGCGGCCTTCAGCTTCGAGGATAATTCCCCGTTTTTCACCTTCGGCACGCAAGATTTCGGCCTGACGAAAACCTTCCGCATCCAGAATATTTGCCCGCTTTTCACGTTCCGCCTTCATCTGGCGGGCCATGGCATCGACGATATCCCTGGGCGGTTCAATATCCTTGATTTCGATACGGGTTATCTTGATGCCCCAAGGCTGCGTGGCTTCGTCCACCACATCCAGAAGGCGGCCATTAATCCTGTCCCGCTGCGACAAAAGTTCGTCAAGATCCATCGACCCCATCACCGTACGCAAATTGGTCATGGTCAAATTCAGAATGGCGAGGATCATGTCATTAACCTCATAGGTGGCTTTGGGGGCATCCAGGACCTGAAAGAACACCACACCATCCGCCCGTACCATGGCGTTATCTTTGGTGATCACCTCTTGTGAGGGAATATCCAGAACCCGTTCCATCATACTGACCTTTGAGCCAATCCGGTCAAAAAACGGAATGATAATATGAAAGCCGGGACTTAGGGTTTTTGTGTAACGGCCAAATCGTTCAACCGTATAAGTATATCCTTGCCGTACGGTTTGCACGCCCATAAGAATAATCGTGACGCCAATGACAAGAAATATAATGCCGAATATTGCAAAACTACTCATGATGTAATCCCCTTAAAGTGAAATGAATGTTTAAAATCCCACTGTAGCGGAACATGCCCTGAATAGGAAGTGGACTATGCATAGCCAAATCCACTTTAAGGGCAAAGAAATGGCCAAGCCCCGGAAAACAGCTGTTTTCCGGAGCTCATCCAGGAATTTAAGCGGCCCCGGCTGCATCATGCACAATTGTGGGGAGGGGAATGTTCATAAGTTATGCCAAAGCCGCTTAAAACTTTATGCGTGCATTTTTTGCACCAAGCGCATTATGTCACGACCTTCCATGTGCCGTCGGGCTGACGGCAGGCTTTGCCGTAAGCTTCTTCAGCCTTGCCGCCGACGGTGATGGTTTGTTGATATTCCCGGCAATAAGCCCCTGTTTGATCCTGATAGGCAGGCTTGGGCGTATAGCTGCCCGAATTGCCGGAATCCGGATTATACCATGTTGATGTTTGGCCTGATGGATATGTTTCCAGAACCATTTGCTGATTACGGACCATGGCTTGCCGGTCCGCATTATCCAGCGACTTGCCAATGCTGCTGCCGATCGCCGCGCCGGCCATAGTGCCCGCCGCAACCGCCAGAAAATGTGTCGCGCCGTCACCATTATCGCCAATGGCAGACCCGATGGCCGCCCCGCCAATAGCCCCGAGAAAAGTACCAAAACCCTGTTTTGACCCGGGCTCGCACGCCGCAAGCGTTAATAGGCTTGCCAGAATAACGGCTGTTTTTGCTTTTTTCATTTCACCACCTGCTTGTTTGTTATAAGGGTATATTATGATATGAATCATGAACCATTCCTGAACAAAATATTCAGCGATGACGATTATGGTGATATATATACGGCAGGAAGCAAAAGGCGGGCTAATAGTCCATGGGGTTCATTATCCATAAGATAAATTTTCCCCCCATATAAAGCTGTCAAATCTTTGACAATAGACAAACCAAGTCCCGTGCCCGGCGTATTTTCATCAAGACGTTCCCCGCGCATAAAAACCGAATCCCGTTCCTGTTTGTCAATGCCCGGCCCATCGTCTGCCACTTGAATGATGATCGACTCCCCTTCCCGCATGCAGGAAATAATAACTTTGCTTTTCGACCATTTCGCGGCATTTTCAATGAGATTACCGACCATTTCCTCTAAATCCTGACGTTCCCCGCGAAACAGAAGGCGGGATGGCTCGCCGGTCGGCAGAAAGCTGAATTTCTTATCACTGTAAATTCGCGCCATAGCCCGGCAAATATCCTGCAATACAGGCACGGTTTCTGTACGGCTCGTCATGATTTTTGTGCTGGCCGCCATTCTGGCCCTGCGCAGATAATGATCCACCTGACGGCGCATCATTTCCGACTGTTTGCCGACCAGTTCTGACAAATCCCCCTTGTTTAATGCCGATTCATTAGACAATACAGCCAAAGGCGTTTTCAGGGCATGGGCCAAATTTCCAACCTGCGTGCGCGAGCGGTCAATGATCTGGTTATTATGATCTAACAAAGCATTCAATTCATCGGCGAGCGGCTGAATTTCAGTCGGGAAATCCTCCGGCAAATGAACCGCCTCCCCCGTGCGTATTTTCTGCAAGGACAGACGAATATTTCTTAAGGGTTTTAACCCCAGATAAATCTGTAAAAAAGACGCGGCAATCAGCCCAAGGCCAAGGGCGCTGAGTGAATAGATCAAAATATTGTCAAACTGATCCAATTGATCGTTAATTTCAGACCTGTCTATGGCCACCGTAAAACGAAAAACGGTTGGATCACCCGGTATGGCAACATCTTTTTCCACCATCCGTAATTGCTGGTCTTCAGGCCCAGAAATAATAGAAAAGCGGCTCTGAAAAGCGGGATTCTGCAAATCCGGCTCAAGGCTTTGATCCCAAAGGGAGCGCGAGCGAAAAGGCTCCTGGTCTTCTGCTGATATCTGCCAATACCATCCGGAATAGGGCTGCTCGAACCTGGGGTCAACCATGGCCCGGTAAAAGCTGACCTGACCATCAGAATTGCTGCTGCTGATACCAATTAAATTCTCCAGCAGCCCATTCAGACGTTCATCAAAATTATCCTCAATGGTCTCTTTAAACGTTAAGGATAATAGATATCCCCCGAACATCAGCGCAAAGAATGTCCAGACAGCCGAATAGGACATCAGCCGGAACCATAAAGACTTGTTGCCTTTATTGGGTTTTCTGTTCTTCTGGATCAACAAGCTGGTATCCCAATCCCCTGATTGTATTTATAATAGCCACCCCCAGTTTTTTCCGAACGCGGGTCACGAAAACCTCGATTGTATTCGAATCCCGATCGAAATCCTGATCATAAATATGTTCCGTTAATTCAGTTCGTGAAATAATTTTCTCAGGATGATGCATCATATATGACAGCAGCTTATATTCCTGCGCCGTCAATCGAATGGGCATGCCATCAACGGTCACCTTGCTGCTGTTGGTGTTCAGCGTCACTTTTCCGCAGGTTAATTCCGGTGAAGCCTGCCCCGCCGCCCGGCGGATCAAGGCGCGAACCCGGGCCAATAGTTCTTCTATTTTAAAAGGTTTGGTCACATAATCATCGGCGCCGGCATCAAGGCCCGCCACCTTTTCAGACCAGCCATCCCGCGCGGTCAAAATCAATACCGGCGTTGATATGCCCGCGCCGCGCCATTTGGTTAAAACGCTAACGCCGTCCATAATGGGCAGGCCAAGGTCAAGGACGATGGTATCATAACTTTCCGTTTCCCCAAGGAAATGACCATCCTCCCCATCCATGGAAACATCGACCGCATAACCGTCACCCTCGAGAATCGCTTTCATTTGCCGTGACAGGTCAGGGTCATCTTCAACAAGCAACAAGCGCATTAGCGATTCCCCTTCACACCAACAATCTTTGCGGTGGCGGCATTTAAATTAAGCATCAACAGCTTACCATCTTTTCTAAGCACCTTTACCCTGTAAATATACGGTAATTTCTTATTTTTAGGTTCCAGCAAACGAACATCAATGATTTTTCCGGGAAAGCTTTGCCGAACCTGCTTGCGTATGACCGACAAGGAAACAATATGACCTGACCTCATCGCTTCCCGCGCCTTGTCCTGCCGATAAATTTTGTTCCGTAACGGGTTGGCCCGTACCTCAGGCTTGATCAGGCTGTTTTCAACAGGCTGTCTTCTTTCTTGAGCCATATATTTACTTATGACCTTGATAGTAATCCCCTGTGATTTCGCGGCCCTGTCTTGCGGCGCAGCAACGACATCAGGCCCCGTCCCCATAAGGAACAGCGCCATCAGTCCACAGAAAAAAATTTTGCTATTTATATACATATTACAAACTTAACTTATTTCGGCTTAATAGGGGATGAATAACTTTACCCCCAATTCCCGCCGCCGCAATAATCACCCGCGCTACTTATCCGCAACACCAAGCCTCTCCTGAAAAACGCTATTGGTTGTTGTATAGCCGCCGGCCATCTTTCGATCCGGAAAGGCATATTTAAAAGCTGCCCGCGTCATTACGGCGGCCTCATAAAAGCCCGTCAGAATCAATTTGATTTTCCCGGGATATGTACAGACATCTCCAATGGCATATATGCCCTCTACCGCCGTGATAAAATTTGCCGGATCAACAATCACATGTCTTTTATCCAGATTAAGCCCCCATTCGGTAATGGGCCCCAGGCTGACTTTCAATCCCATAAAAGGCATCAGATAATCACATTCAACATTTAACGCTTCCCCATTAAGGGTTGTGACCTGCACATGGGATAATTGGCCATCCTCCCCGACAAGATCCGTAATATTACCGTAAAGCACATTAAGCTTGCCGGCGTCCTGCAATTTCAAGACCTGCTGCACTGTATCATAGGTGCCGCGAAATTCTTCTCTTCTATGGACAAGCGTTAATGATTGCGCAAGCGGTGAAAGGCTGATGGCCCAATCAAGGGCTGAATCGCCGCCGCCGACAATGACAAGCTTCTTATCCCGGTATTTTTCCATTCTATAGACAGCATAATCAATAGATTTTTCCTCAAACTCATCACGTTTCTTATAGGGCGGCTTTTTGGGGACAAAGCTGCCTGCCCCTGCCGCAACCACGATAATAGGCGCTTCTAGCAGCATCCCCCGCGAAGTCGTCAGCCGCCAGTTCCCGTTTGGCTGCCGGTCAAGGGAGGAGGCTTGCTGGCTAAGATGGAAAACCGGCTCGAAGGGGCTGGCCTGCGCCACAAGATCATCAATAAGCTCTTTGCCGGTTACCGTTGGACGGGAGGGAATGTCATAGATAGGTTTTTCCGGATAAAGTTCAATACATTGCCCGCCGGGACGATCCAGATTATCGACCAAATGACATTTTAACCCCAGGAGGCCCGCTTCGAAAACAGCGAACAGACCAACCGGCCCTGCGCCAATAATGATCATATCTGTGATGACAACCTTAGAGCTCATATCCCATCTCCCATTTTTTTATGATGATTCTAATATGAAATTTCACCGCATTATTTGCCAAATCCTGGAAACTATGTAACCATTAGTCGCTATGAACATGCAATCAAAAAAGAAAAAATAGCCTATTTAATCACGGTATTAGCCTAAATGAGAAAGTTTTTTCCCCATATATTCAATCTTTTCACGCTGGCGGCTATGATATTTTTTATGGCTCCGGTTTCGGCTATGGCCAAAATCTGGCTGGTTGGGCCTGATTTTCAGCTTAAAAGTCCGAGCGCCGCCATAAGGCGCGCGATGGACGGCGATACCATCAAAATCATGGCGGGCCTTTATGAGAATGATTATGCCGTAATTTCGCAAAATAACATCACATTGATCGGCATGAATGGTTTCGCACAACTAAAATCATCCAGATCGGTGCGCGGCGGAAAAGCCATTTGGACCATTAACGGCGAAAATGTAAAAATACAGAATATTGAATTTTCCGGCGCAAGGGTTCCCGATAAAAATGGCGCGGGCATTCGACTGCAAAAGGGATCACTGACCGTTGATAATTGTTATTTTCATGGTAATGAAATGGGCCTGATGACAGCCAACAATCCGGCAGTAAATTTATATATTTATAACTCGGAATTTAGCAACAACACACAAGATTATGCGGTTACCGGAAAATTATCCCATAATATTTACGTGGGTAATATTGCCTTATTTGTGATGGAGAATTCGATATCACGGGGCGCGCAATATGGCCATGCCGTAAAAAGCCGCGCCCAAAATAACGTCATAAAGAATAACCGTATATTTGACGAAGGGGCTATTTCGGCAAGCTACCTCATTGATTTGCCCAATGGCGGCAAGGCTTATATTGAAAATAACTATCTTTTCAAAAACAAAGGCGCTCAAAATAACGCCTTTATCAGCTATGGCGCCGAAGGTATGAAACATAATGAAAATTCGCTCACCATACAGCTTAATACAGCCATAAATGAAGGCGGGGCGGCATTTCTCTTAAGAAATCATTCGGAGATTACCGCAAAAATAACCGGAAACAATATGACAAATGTCACGATCAGGGAAATACCCGGCATTAAAAAAAACGGCTTTATGAATAAAATGAAAAAGACGCTGCAGAATTATCTAAAATGAAAGCAACAAAAACATTAGGGAAAAAAATGCGAAAAATCTTTGCTTTCTTTATTTTTATCATCATTTATGGCTCGCTTTTCCCCTTCACATTCAGCTTCCATGAAGGCTCTGTTGAACAGTGGCATATATTTCTGAGCAGCTATGGCCCATTTACCTCGCTCGGTGATGTTTTGGGCAACATCGCGCTGTTTGTGCCTTTTGGTTATCTTGGCATTGAATCTATGCGCCCGTCCCTGAGGCATAGGCCGGCTTACCTCAAAATTCTCGTCTCTGGCATTCTCTTCGCTCTTATCCTTCAGCTTATACAGGTCTATATACCATCCCGCTCTGCGGCTATTGCGGATGTTTATTGGAACGGGGCCGGTATCATAACCGGTTTTATACTGCTCAATTTTATTAAAAAACACTTCCCTAAACTCTCCATCACGGAGGCCGTCAATACGCCTGTTATTTTAGCGTCTTTCTGGCTGTTATATCTGTTTTTTCCCTTTATCCCCACATTGGATTTTCAGGAAATAAAGAACGGCTTGAAACCGCTGCTGCTGAGCCAGACTTTTCACGGCGATGATTTTCTGATTGCGGTATCCGGCTGGTTACTGTTCGCCCATTTTACCCGGGATTTCTTTGATCAGAAACATCTCAACAGGCTGATACTGCCCTTATTGTCTATAATGAGCTTGCCGTTACGGCTTGTTATCCTGAATAATTCACTTGATCTGTCAGATGTCATGGCCGTGGGCGTGGCTCTGTTAATATGGTTTTCATTTTTAAAAGATCGCAAGAATATGGAACGGCCACTGGCCTGTTTGCTGCTTATTTCCATAGCGACCTACAGCTTGGCTTCAATGGATTTCAGCCCCTATGGCTGGCATTTTTCCATGATACCTTTTTCCGGTTTTCTGGAAGGGGATCTGTTCAGCAACACAAAAGCGCTCTTTTTCAAATTATTTCTATTCGGCAGTATTCTATGGCTTGTGAAGGCAGGCTGGCCATACGTCCGGCTCAAAACTGTCTGGCTGTTTTTATTCATTCTCATGTTGGAAGTCATCCAGATTTTCATGGCCTCACGCAGCGCTGAAATAACGGATCCCCTGCTGATTTTATTGCTGTCCATAATAATTCAGGTCAAAAAAGGGCGGCAAATACAAACTCAAGACACCGCCCATAGCAAAGAACCGTATCGAGAAAAACCTGAGAAATCTGATAGCTCGCTCAACAAACGGTTATTATTTCCTCTTTGCGCAATAATATTTGCCGCATTCCTGATCTCGGTTGTGATAAATATACCCGGCGTTCCCTATAATGTAAGGGAGCTATTCTTACTTGATGGTATGTTTATCAGCATCATTCCCTTTGTCTTATTTATTTTCTGGTTTGGTATGAGCATTCCCTTGATCAGTGCGCAAATGTTAAAAAAACCAAACCGTCATTTCATCCGGCTTCCTCTCTTGGTTCTGGGAGCTGGCCTTATCAGTTATCTGTTGTTACGGTTAAGTGTTACGATGGAAGCCATGTCTGATATTACAGGCAGCAGTAATATTCTTTGGTTTGTGACACATCACCATATTTGGGGTGATTTTGGTCTCATTCTTACTAAAATAATTCCCCTGCCCTCAGTTTGGGCTGCCCTTGAGAATATCGTTCGCTTTTTGGTGCTGTTTTCCCCAATGACCTTCATATTATGTCTATTCTACTATACGGGTGCCCTCGTCCAAAAATATGACATTCAAGGCTTGTCCAATAAAGTCAAGTTGATGTCGATCAGCCTGTTTCTAAACACAATTTATATTTTGCCATGGCTCTATTTCTGCAAACTCATCGCATTTGATTACACCAGCACTGACAATCTCAATGAACTGATTGCCCATGACGGTTTTTTTAACTTGGGCGGCGGCGGTTATCTCTATCTGCTTATCATACTGCTATCGTTGAACAGTGTCTGGATCAGCCAAAGCCGTTATCAATGGACAATCAAGGCCTTAAGTATATTCGTGGCAGGGATTCTGGGCTGGTTTCTGCTTAATCTTGGCCTTGAAACGGAAGTTCACAAATATGGCCTCATATTCTCAGGCGTTGATTTTCTGCTCGGGCCGGACCGCCAGCATAAACTTGATCAATCAACACTGTTCATGCGCTGGATAATTTTATATACAGGTTGTGTCATAACATTGGTATGGGGGATGAAATTTAATCTTTTG
>JALSHF010000193.1 GCA_026982375.1 Emcibacter sp.
ATTTTTGAATTCTTGCCCCGGCAAGCCCCGCGCTTGGTCACAAAATTATATATGCCGCCCTTGCCGTCCTTGTCGCCGGGGTACCAGTTTTGGACCGTAGAATATTTAATCTCCGCATCATCATGGGTGACCAGCTCTACCACCGCGGCATGCAGTTGATTTTCATCCCGCTGCGGCGCGGTACAACCCTCCAGATAAGACACATACGAGCCCTCATCCGCGATGATGATCGTCCGCTCAAACTGTCCTGTATTTGCTTCGTTTATACGAAAATACGTGCTGAGCTCCATGGGGCAGCGTACGCCTTTTGGGATATAAACAAAGGTGCCATCAGTAAATACCGCGCTGTTCAGTGCGGAATAATAATTATCCGTCACCGGGACGACAGAACCCAGATATTTTCTCATCAATTCCGGATAATCATGGGCGGCTTCGGAAATTGAGCAGAAAATAATACCGGCTTCTTTCAGTTTTTTACGAAAAGTTGTCGCAACAGAAACGCTGTCAAAAACAATATCAACAGCAACACCCGCAAGAACCTCCTGTTCTTTAAGGGATATGCCCAATTTTTCATAAACCCTGAGCAATTCCGGATCAACTTCGTCCAGACTTTTCGGCCCGTCTTCAGAGGATTTCGGGGCCGCATAATAATATATATCCTGAAAGTCTATTTCAGGATAATTGACCATGGCCCATTTGGGCTCTTCCATTTTCAGCCATTTTTCATAGGCCTTTAGCCGCCAGTCAAGCAACCATTCAGGCTCTTTTTTCTTGGCGGAAATAAAGCGGATTACATCCTCATTAAGACCTTTAGGCGCTTTTTCCGTATCAATATCAGTGACAAAACCGTATTTATATTCACCGGAGACGTCTTTTACAGTTTGTTTTGCCTGTTCTGTTGCAACCATTATTACGACCTAGTTTATTAATTTGCTTATCAGAGGCAAGTCATCGACCATACCATCCCCGATAAAATCCGGCACACTCTCAATCATCTGGGAAAGCAACACGCTGCCGAGCGCATCCTTTACCGCTTCATTTATTCTGTACCATTGGCTTCTGGTTCCGCAACTGCTTATCCGATCACAGTCGTCGGCATCTTCGCCAAGACAATTGGTAAGCTGTACCGGGCCATCTACGGCCTCAATAATATCTGTAATTGATATTTTGTCTGCACCAATGCCCAATGAAAAACCCCCGTTCAAGCCACGGTGCGAGACCAGCAAGCCCGCCTTCACCATTAGCCCCAGTATCTTGCTTGCTGTTGGCAACGGGATTTTTGTCTGCTCTGCCAAACTGGCCGAGCCACGGATGCTTTCTGGCTTTAAAGCTATACAGCACATAAGTTCAACCGCATAATCAGCCAAATTTGATAATTTTATCATGCGCGCTTAAATCCTTCGGGCATACATTACATCAGGTGAACCATACCAACCCGGTATCCTTATTAGATGCGACTTATTTCATGAGATGTCAACCAGAAAAAGACCAAATTGGTCTTTTTAAGCTTAAAATGATTTTTTGCGGTTGTTTTTCAAGGAGTTAGGCCGCTTACAATGTGGTTTTGATTAGGTCAGCGGCTTAATTTCTGGCAAATATCATCAAGCTGCTCCAGTGTTTTATATTGGAGTCGCAACTCACCGCTTTCATCGCTGTTAAAGTCAATAGATACGGTCAGCCCAAGCGCAAGAGACAAGTCGTTTTCCAAAGCGACCGTGTCTGCATCTTTATTCTGCTTAACCGGCCGCATTCTATCTGCTTTCTTCATGGGCGAGGCGGGGCTTGCTTTGCCCTTTTTCGATATGGCCTCAACCTGACGGACACTCAACCCCTCAGCGACAATCCTTTTTGCCACAGCCTCCGCATCATCCACCGTGATCAAGGCGCGAGCATGACCCATGGAAAGCTTTCCCTGCATAACCAGTTTCTGGACAGAGTCAGGCAAAACCAGCATACGCAAGATATTGGCAATATGACTGCGGCTTTTTCCCACAATATGACCCAGCTGTTCCTGGGTGTGATGAAACTCATCCATAAGCCGCTTATAACCTCTGGCCTCCTCAATGGGGCTTAGGTCGTGACGCTGTATATTTTCAATAAGCGCAATTTCAAGCGCTTCACCATCGGTCATTTCACGTATAATAACCGGAACATGGTGTAATTCAGCTGCTTGCGCCGCACGCCACCTTCGTTCTCCGGCAATTATTTCATATTCATCCAAATCCCCGCGCCGGCGCACCAAAAGGGGTTGTAATATACCTCGGTCTTTAATGGATTGTATCAGATCGGCTGATTTCTCTTCATCAAAAAAAAGTCTGGGCTGATAGGGGTTTGGCACCAGAAACTCAATAGGCAGGTCCCTGTCACGTGACGCGGATGGCGCGGAAAGATCCGCATATTCTTTATCCGTAGAGACCAACAGGGCAGATAACCCGCGCCCCAGCCCCTTTTGAGATTTTGCTTTTTCCTTTGCTGTCATTAGATGAAGATTCCTTGAAATATTACCTGATATTATTGAATTAAAGCCCCAACCTGCCCCCAAAAGCTATGCCGCTTTTAAGGTTTCTCGCCGTAACAACTCTCGAGCCAGACGTATATAGGCCTGACTTCCACTACAGTTAAAGTCATAGAGCAGTACGGGCTTTCCATGAGACGGCGCCTCTGAAACCCGTACATTTCGCGGAATGACGGTTTTGAAAACCTGCTGTCCCAAATGACCGCGCACATCATTGGCAACCTGGCTGGAAAGGTTGTTTCGGCCGTCATACATGGTTAAAACCACCCCAGACATCTCTAGCCCGGGATTAAAGTTTTCCTTCACCATTTCAATGGTTTTTAGCAAAAGGCTTAGGCCTTCCAGAGCAAAAAACTCGCATTGCAGGGGCACAATCACAGAATGGGCCGCCGCCAGCGCATTTAACGTCAAAAGACTTAAAGAAGGCGGGCAGTCAATCAAAATATAATCAAACTGATCTACAATAGGGTCCTGCAAAGCCTTTCTGAGACGATATGTCCTCTGCTCCATTGACACAAGCTCAAGCTCCGCCCCTGCAAGGTCAACCGTGGATGGCACCAAAAATAAATTTGGCACAACAGATTCCACAACAGCTTCCTGAAGGCCGATATCACCCAGTAAAATTTCGTAAATACTATTATCACGGTCATCCCGCTCGAGCCCAAGGCCCGTACTGGCATTTCCCTGAGGATCCATGTCAAGCAGCAACACCCGCTTTTTTGCTGCAACCAATGCTGTCGCCAAATTAATGGTCGTCGTTGTTTTTCCCACACCGCCCTTTTGATTTGCAATGGCAATAATTTCGGTGGTTTTTTGGGGTGTGGATAACTTTGTGGATATACTCATCCGCTTTTCCTTAATCAACATGTCTCAAAGCCTTAATATGACTAACCTTTAACAGTATTCCCCTGTCCTGCGTAACGCTTGTGAATTTTTCTACCTCAAACGCCCAGCGCCGCCGAGCATCTGTAATTTCCTCTTCTGCGGTTTGGCCCTTTAAAAACAAACATATTGTCTCTTCGTGAATAAAATTCCGGCCAAGGTCAAACAGTTTATTTAAGGGCGCACAAGCCCGGGAAATAATATAATCCACATGAAACGGTGTTATATTTTCAATCCGCTCATTATGAATTACCGCATCACAACCGGTTTCCCTAACCACTTGCCGCATGAAGGTGCATTTTTTATTATTGCTTTCCACCATGTGAAATTCGCCCAAGTCCAACATCGACAATAACAGACCCGGAAAGCCTGCACCACTGCCAATATCGAGAATCTTTGTTTTTTCCGCATTTAACCCGGCCAGCTGGGCTTTAAGCTGAAAGCTGTCATAGAAATGCCGTGACCACAAGTCTGGCATGGTGGACTGACTAACCAGATTGATCTTCTTTTGCCATTTCGTCAAAAGGCTCGCATAAACATGAATATTGGCCATCGTTTCACGTGAAACACCGGTTTTTTGAGCAAATATTTTATCTGTGAATATGGCTGACTGTGAATCCGGGATCATATTTGGCATAGAGGCCCTACCTCTCTTTACGTTTGACATATCTAAGCAGGCTATTTAACGCGGAAGGTGTCACGCCGGATATTCGAGCGGCGGAGCCTAATGTGGCCGGCCTTGCCCGCAAAAGCTTTTCTCTTACCTCATTGGATAATCCGCCAATATCAGAATAGTCCAATGCAGGGGAAAGCATTAAATTTTCGTCTTTCCTAAAGGCCAGAATATCCGCGTCCTGCCGATCAAGATACGCGCTATAAGTGGCATCAATTTCAATTTGCCTGACAATATCTTCAGGGATTTCTTTAAGCTCTGGCCAGATTTTTATAATATCATCCAGTGATATTTGCGCGTAAGATAACAGCGTTTTTGCCGAGCGCCTCACCCCGTCCTGATTGACCTTCAAGCCATAGGCTGCGGCTTTATTGGGCGATATAAGCAGGCCTTCAATTAAATCATTGGCCTTTTTAAGCGACGCCTCTTTCTTTTCATAGATTTTTGCTCTTGAACCAGCAACCAAACCAGCTTTAATACCAATGGGCGTAAGCCTTTGATCAGCATTGTCAGATCGCAGCTTGAGGCGGTATTCTGCGCGGCTTGTGAACATCCGGTATGGCTCTCGTGTGCCCTTCGTCACCAGATCATCTATCATAACGCCTATATAACCATCGGCACGATCAAGAATAAAGTCGCCAGATCCCGCCGCCGACCTCGCCGCATTGGTGCCGGCGATCAACCCTTGAGCCGCCGCCTCTTCATATCCCGTGGTACCATTTATCTGGCCGGCAAAATATAATCCGGATATTCTTTTGGTTTCCAACGTCACCAGCAATTCACGTGGATCAATAAAATCATACTCTATGGCATAGCCAAACTGTTTTATCGTTACATTTTCCAGCCCCGGAATTGATCTGATATAATCATATTGCACATCTTCTGGCAAAGAGGTTGATATACCATTTGGATAAATCATGTCATCATCAAGGCCCTCTGGCTCCAGAAAAATCTGATGTGATGTTTTATCAGCAAAACGAACCACCTTATCTTCAATAGAGGGGCAATAACGTGGGCCTGTGCCCTCTATATTCCCAGAATACATGGCGGATTTTCCGAGATTATCCCGAATTATCGCGTGCGTTTTTTCTGTGGTGTGGGTAATATGACAGTCTATCTGGGGGACAGAAATCTGGTTATTCATAAATGAAAATGGTACGGGCGGATTGTCCCCTGCCTGAACCGCGCAAACAGAAAAATCAATGGTGCTGCCGTCCAGCCTGGCGGGTGTTCCGGTTTTTAATCTGCCCAGTGCAAACCCCGCCTTCATCAAGGTTTCAGACAAGCCTAATGAGGGGGCATCACCCACCCGGCCCGCCGGAGTTTGTTTTTTCCCGATATGGATCATGCCGCGCAAAAATGTGCCTGTGGTTAAGATCACCCGCCCACAAAGAATTTCTTCACCATCAGAAGTCACAATGCCTGATATTGTCTTTTCACCATCCGGGCCAGCAAGGGCAAGCCCCTCCACGGCGGCGCCCCTAACCTCAAGATTTGGCATATTAAATATCTGCTCTTGCATGGCTTGGCGATAAAGCTTCCGGTCCGCCTGGGCGCGCGGCCCGCGCACCGCAGGGCCCTTACGCTTGTTTAACATACGAAACTGAATGCCAGACTGATCAATGACCCGGCCCATAAGCCCGTCCAAAGCATCAATTTCCCGCACCAGGTGCCCCTTACCCAAGCCACCAATGGCTGGATTGCAGGACATTTCACCTATGGTTTCAAGTTTATGTGTGATCAACAGGGTGCTGGCCCCAATGCGCGCAGAGGCGGCAGCGGCTTCGCAGCCGGCATGTCCGCCGCCAATCACAATTACATCATAATGAAACATAAGATACATACTCAGAGATTTATATTCAACCCGCACAAGCTCGGGACTTTAGGTATATAATCCCCTAAAGTCAAAGGCTGATTTAGGGGCTTTTAAGAAGGGTCATATCGGCCTTGTAATGTTTCACGTGAAACACAAAAGGTTAACAAAACGTTAACGCGCCGAAAGAGCCGTTATTCCTTGCCCTATATTAGGCATCACTTACCAATACAGAACTCGGAAAAGATGGCCCCCAGAACCTCCTCCACATCCACACGGCCCAGAATACTGCCCAGACTTCGCGCGGCCATTCTAAGGTCTTCGGCCAAAAGGGCGACTTCCTTGTGGGGCGAATCGGCAAACCTATACAGATGTGCCACAGAATCACCTAAAGCTTCACGGTGCCTAATCCGCGTTAAGTTCGGTGTGTCGGTAAGCTCCATTCTCTTTTCTACTTCTGCGGACAGATGTTCAAGGAATTTCCCCAGACCCTTTTCATATTTTGCCGAAATTGGCAAAACAGTTGTATTGGGAAACCTCTGATTTGGCAAAACCGCCTCTGATTTGTTATTTTCTGGCCTATTGTCCAGGTCCGACTTATTTAGCAGAATTATCGTGTTTTTGTCTATTTGAGCCTCTAGCTTGCGGGGTACTTCCGGCCAATCTGTGGCGCTCACCAATATGATTTTTATGTCTGCTGACTTTGCCCGCTCTTCGGCCCGGCGGATGCCCTCTATTTCTATAACATCCCCGCTGTCTCTTATGCCTGCTGTATCGGCTATGGTTACGGGAAACCCGTTAATATCAAGATGCACCTCAAGCACATCCCGTGTGGTGCCCGCAATATCCGAAACAATGGCCACATCGCGCTTGGACAAAAAATTCAGCAAGGTGGATTTGCCAATATTTGGCTCCCCCAATATCACAACTTGCAGGCCTTCTCTGATTCTTTCGCCTTTAAAGCCTTCGCCCATATGCTGTTCAATTTTCTGAATTAACGCCTTTACCATTGGCCCGACCTGATCGGTTACGTCACTGGGAATTTCTTCATCCGCAAAATCTATGTCGGCTTCAAGATAAGCCATGGCGGATATTATATCGCCGCGCCAGCCTTCATATAGCTCCGCAAGGCGGCCCTCCATAAGCCGTAAGGCCTGACGTCTTTGGGCTTCGGTTTCGGCATTGATCAGGTCAGCCAGGCCTTCTGCTGCGGTCAAGTCCATCTTGCCATTGTCAAACGCCCGGCGCGTGAATTCGCCCGGCTGCGCGCTTCTCAGGCCTTGTAATTTAGACAAGGTCTCCAGAAAACCAGTGACAACAGCCCGTCCGCCATGAATATGAAGCTCTGCCACATCCTCACCGGTGAAGCTTTTGGGTCCGGGAAAATATAGCACCAGCCCCCGATCAAGCCGCACGCCTGTGTCCGGCTCCATAAACCAGCAGAGCTCTGCTTCACGTGGAACCGGCAGGGTTGTTTTTTGGGTAAGCGTTAATATGGCCGCGCCAGCCCGCGGCCCGGACAATCGAATGACCGAAACCCCCGCGCGGCCCTTGCCGCTGGATAAAGCATATATTGTATCTATGTCTGGCACTTTTTGTCCTGATGTTTAATAGGGCCCTATTTATCATTACCCTTTGATATATTCCAGAACATATTTTGAAAGGCTTCCATATTTTGACCCGCCTGCTTTAGTCCGGGAGACATCCACAGATCAAACATTTTATCCATATCTTCTTTGGACAACCCCCCTGTCAACTTATCCTGCATATTGGCCATAAAAGCCTCCTGAAGTGGTTTTATGTCCGGCAACCCAAGAAAGTCCCGGGCTTCTTTGGGGCTGCAGTCTATATCAATGGTTATTTTCATTTTAATATTCCCATGGTTTGCACCTGTTCTTTTGCCTGATACTCATCGCTTTTATTTATTATATATTAGAAATAATATATCACAGCCATATTTTATTCGTTTTTGTTTGTTATGTTATAATATAATTTTTTGTGATTGTTGTGATATGCTGTTATTTAAAGTAAAAGAGACTATTATCCTCTACGTCGCTGTTATCCTCAACATAAATGTTGGGGGCATAAATATTAGTGAAATAAACATGGCCCAGCTCTCCTTCCATAGCCCCATCGGGGACCTTACCATAAGCGAAGAGGACGGCCTGCTGGTTTCTCTTGACTGGGGCTGGTCACCACTTTCAACAAAAACACCCTTTCTGCAATCTGTTAAAAACCAGATGGATATGTATTTTGATGGCAAAAATCCCGCATTTTCTGCCCCGGTAAAGTTATGTGGAACCGCTTTTCAAAAAGCTGTTTGGCAAGAAATGCTGAAAACTCCATACGGCGAAACTCGAACCTATGGAGAAATCGCGGATATTATTGGCTCTCACCCCCGCCCCGTCGGCATGGCCTGCGGCCTTAATCCCATCCCGATCATAATCCCTTGCCACAGAATCATGGGCAAAAATGGAAAATTAACCGGCTATTCCGGCGGCGATGGTATTGAAACCAAGGAATTCCTGATTGAATTGGAAAAAACCACACTCTTTCCCTGAAGGTTTTCATTCCACGGCTGCGGCCTGTTCCTTGCCCAGTTTTTCAATTTTAAAATCCATATAGCCATATATGATTGACATGATCGGACATAATATATTGAAAAAACAAAAAGGAATGAAAAGATACGGCGAAATACCAAGCGTGCCCGCCATGTAAACGGCGCAAGTATTCCAGGGAACCAGCACAGATGTAACTGTACCACCATCCTCCAGCGACCGCGATAGATTTTTGGCCGCCAGATTTCGGCGCTTATATTCCAGCCGGAACATCCGGCCCGGCAAAACAATGGATATATATTGATCCGCCGTTAACATATTCACCCCAAAAGCCGTCAAAACCGTTGTTAATATTAAGGATCCTGTTGATTGGGCCAATGTCAAAGCGCCGTCTATTATACGTTTTAACATCCCCAGTTTTTCAAGAATAGACCCAAAGGTAATGGCGCAAATAATCAACCAGATGGCATTCAGCATGCTCGACATGCCGCCCCGGCTTAACAGTTTATCTAGGGCCGCATCGCCCGTATCGGAAACATATCCGCCAAATAATGCCCGAAATACGCCATCAAACATATTCAGAAAACCGGCCTGATCCCCATTGACAAATTTAAGGATAATATCCTGTTGAAAAACCACCGCAAACAGCCCGCCGACCAAAGCGCCGGTCATAATCGTCGGGAAAGCCGGTAGTTTTTTATAGGCCATATAAAAAACCACGACCATGGGAATTAAAAGATACAGACCAATATGAAAATTCTGGTCCAGCAATTCCAGTTGACCCTGAATGCTATTCTCTAAAACAGGTATGTCTGAAAATAAACCAATCAAAAGAAATAATAATAACGAAATAACAATGGCCGGAAATGTCGTCCAGAACATATGGCCAATATGGCTGAATAATTCTGAGTCTGCCACCGCCGCTGCCAGATTTGTGGTGTCTGACAGGGGCGACATTTTATCACCAAAATAAGCCCCCGAAATGATTGCCCCGGCGGTTATTTCCGGTGACAACCCCAGCCCAAAGGAAATTCCCATCAGGCCAACACCTATGGTTCCTGCCGTTGACCAGCTGCTGCCGATGCTGATGGCCGTGCCCGCGCACAAAAGACAAGCCGTCACATAAAAGAAGTTGGGGTTGAGAATTTGCAAGCCATAATAGATCATGGCCGGCACCGTACCCGACAATATCCATGTCCCGATCAACGCCCCAACCATTAATAAAATAAGCATGGCATTCACCGTATTGGCGATACCGTGGGAAATCGCGCTTTCGATTTCACGCCAGCTAAAGCCGTTTTTCCAGCCAATCAAAAGCGCAACACCGCCGCTGATCAATAACGACATCTGGCTGGAGCCGGCCTGGGTGTTATCGCCGTAAATGCTGACGGACAATATGAGGAATATCACCAGAGCCCCAACCGGAATCAGTGATTCCAGCAAGCTTACCCGATATTCTGGTTTTTGATTATTTGACCCTTTAACCTGTGACAATTACCCATCCCGAAATAATATTATTTTTGATTATTATCGGAAACTATAGGCAAGCCTCAGCCAAAAGTATAGCGCTTTAATTCTGCCTTTTAATAGTGCGTTTTAATTATTCATTTTAATTGTTCATGGAATTATAAAATTCCTCGTTATTTTTGGTATCTTTAATTTTACCAATCAAAAATTCCATCGCATCCACAGACCCCATCGGCATCAAAATACGGCGCAGGACATACATTTTCGCCAATGTGGCCTTATCCAAAAGCAATTCTTCCTTACGGGTGCCGGATTTAATAATATCAATGGCCGGAAATACCCGCTTATCACTGATTTTACGGTCCAGGACAATTTCAGAGTTGCCGGTTCCTTTGAATTCTTCAAAAATAACTTCGTCCATGCGGCTTCCGGTATCAATCAGCGCCGTCGCAATAATGCTCAGCGATCCCCCTTCTTCCACATTACGGGCAGCACCAAAAAATCTTTTTGGCCGTTGCAGCGCATTGGCATCAACCCCGCCGGTCAGAACTTTACCGGAACTCGGGATCACCGTATTATAGGCCCGGGCCAGTCTGGTGATACTATCCAGTAAAATCACCACATCCATTTTATGTTCAACAAGCCGCTTGGCTTTTTGAATAACCATTTCAGCCACCTGAACATGACGGGTTGCCGGCTCATCAAATGTGGAGCTGATAACCTCGCCCTTAACAGAGCGGCGCATGTCTGTCACTTCTTCTGGCCGTTCATCAATCAGCAAAACGATAAGAAAGACGTCCGGATGATTTTCCGTAATGGCATGGGCAATATTCTGTAACAATACCGTTTTGCCTGTGCGCGGCGGGGCCACAATAACGGCGCGCTGGCCTTTTCCTATTGGGGCAACAAGGTCAATCACCCGCGCGGAATTATCTTTTACGCTGGGACCTTCCCGATCAAGCTTGAATTTATCATCCGGGTGAAGCGGGGTAAGACTGTCAAAATGAACTTTATGACGCCCCGCATCCGGGTCATCAAAATTAATCTGGGAAACTTTTAACAGGGCAAAATATTTTTCGCCTTCTTTTGGTCCCCGTATTTGGCCTTCTACGGTATCGCCGGTTCTAAACCCAAAGCGTCTGATTTGGCTTGGGCTAACATATATATCATCAGGGCCGGGAAGATAGTTGGCTTCTGGTGAGCGTAAAAACCCAAAACCGTCCTGCAAAACTTCGATCGTTCCGCCTCCGGTTATTTCTTCCCCTTTTTCCGCCAGCTCTTTTAAAATCGCAAACATCATGTCCTGCTTACGCATGTTG
>JALSHF010000194.1 GCA_026982375.1 Emcibacter sp.
TGATGCGGCGGCTGGCTTGGGGGTGATTTTCATCATTGGCCGGGTTTTATATTTTAAAAGTTATATTGCCGATCCCGAAAAACGAACCCTTGGGTTTTTCTTTAGTTTTTTCCCGTCCCTGATTCTTGTGCTTGGTGGTTTGATCGGGGCCATTATGGCCTTATATTAATCGGCCTGAGATTTGGCCCGAGATCTGGCCCGAGACCTGATAATGGTCAAGCCCATCAGACCAAATCCGAGCAGGGTCAGGGCGGCGGGTTCCGGCACGCTTGTCACAACGCTGGAGAATGTCTGGCCACCATTGACACTGACCCGCAGGCTATTGGCACCAGAGCAACAGCTTTCAAAACCAAGTAGTTGGAAACTCCCCGTGACGGGGCCATTAAGGGTAAAACTCAGAACATCGGCGTTGTTCCAGCTATTGCTCCACCAGATATCATCGGTTCGGATAATATCGCCGCCGATTGCCCCCATAATAATACCGCCAAGGCCCCAATCCGCGCCTAACTGGAATAAGGCCATGCCATTACCCAGAGAATAATTGATGGTATATAATGTGGCCAGATCATCATGGGGATTTGTGCCGCAATTCTGTTTGCCGCCAATGCCGGTGAATTCCCCGATATTTACCGTACATATTTCCGTGCCGCTGTTAAATCTTGCCAGCAGACTGGCGGCTGTATCACCGCCATTCACGCGCAGATTGTCCGTGCTGCGCACTTCCATGGTAATGCTGCTGAATGTGATGGGGATGGCATGGGATGGTAAGGTCATTATTAAACCAAACAGGCCGATGGCAGCGGTCATTATTTTTCCAGATGATTTTACGGGCATAGTTTTGATCCTTGCATAGTCCTGATCCTTGTTTTTTCAGTCATGAGAATAACATCAGGCAATGAATATATCGTTACATCTGAATGGTTTGCCAAGACGCCCCCAATGGTGAAAACGGGCAGAAAACAACAGATTTTTGTTATGCAACTATGACTTATTGTTAAAATTGTAAGGATTTCGGATATTTTGTCCTGAAATGAAACGGTCTTGTATCCGTCAAGCCTTTTGCATAAGATGACCATGCCTGCGAGAATGGCGGCGAGAATGATGGAATAACCATGTATGTGACCCTGATAAAGATTGGCCGTTTTTTTAAGAATTTAAGCCCCGTTGTCACGGCGGCGGTGGCCTTTCTGTTGGCGATATCCTATTTGGCTCTGGTGATGCTGGGGGTGAACGAACAATATGATCTTTATTACAAAATTCTGACGATTGTGCCGGCGGCATCTTTTCTTGTCTGGGCGGCGGCAAAATTCCTCACCCGGCGCAGCCAGCTAAAAAACAGGGATTTTAAATATGTTACAAAACTGTTCCGCACCCCGGAACAATTCGCCCGGATTTTTGACCAATCCATTGATATCGGCAAGGGCCGCCTGAAGTTGTTGAAAAAGCTTGAGGAAAGGCAAAATTACAAATGGCCAGAAAATGAACGGGATATGGGAAGGGTCAGCTCCATCAACGCGGCGGCTTTCCGGGGAACGCCATGGGCCGGCGGCGCGGACGAAAAACTGACCCGAAATCTGGCCATGTGGCGTAAAAA
>JALSHF010000195.1 GCA_026982375.1 Emcibacter sp.
TACTTGTTGCGTCAAATATTAAAATTTCGTACCAACTTTAATATATACCCGGCGTCCTCTTGGGTCGCCCGAACGCGGATCGTAACTGCCGGAGATGGCAACAAAGGGCGGGTTCTGATCCGTTAAGTTAACGACACCAATGGTCAGTGTCGTATCAGAATCATTGCGGAAAATTTCGCCCAGACTATAGCTTATATTTGCGTCAATAGATGTAAAGCTGTCGATACTCACGTCACCGCCATCCTCATAGCCGCCCACATGCCTTACAAATAAATTGGCATTTAAAGGGCCGTTCGACCAGTTAACGCCAATATTTCCCTTCAGCCGTTGATTGGGCGCGCCGACATTTCCCCGATTCAACCTGCCAAGGCCGTCTACGGTTACCCCGTTGGTTGTGATGTCATAAGACAAGAGATAGGTCATATCGACAAAAGGTGATAATATACCATTCCCGACTTCATATATTGCCCGCGCGGAAAAATCCATACCACTGACCTTAAGCGCATCAGCATTGATATAGGCGACATTTACAATTGAGATCGTCCCGGCGGAGGTGCGCTCTATTCGGGAATCAAAGGGATCAGCCGTAACAATTCCCTGGGCATTCTCCAGTCTCAAGACATTTTTGAAAGAGAAATTCCAATAATCAAAGCTGATATCCCAAGTATCATTAGGCTCCCAGGTCAACCCCATATTAAAGGCCCTTGACGTTTCAGGTTGCAAATCGGGATCACCGACACTGCGCCGACCGGCAAAAGTGCTTGTCCCATCAAAATCCCGGATATTGGTAAATCTTGTCTGGACGCCCTGTGTCTGAAATACGGACGGCGCCCGGAAGGACGTGCTGAAAGAACCGCGCAGGGAAATACTGTCTGTTGGCTGGGCGAGAACGGCAATTTTTGGATTGATCGTATCACCAATACCACCGCCATAATTTTCATAACGAAGCGCGCCGGTAACCTCTGCCCAGTCTGTCACAGGTAATAGGACTTCGCCGTAAATCGCATAGACATCCGTCTTGCCGGAAAAATTGGGGTTGCCGATAAGAAAGCCAAAGCCATCCTGCTGGGTCACAGTATCATAGGCCACGCTAAGCGATTCTTTTCGATATTGCGTCCCAAGGGCAAATCCCACCGGGCCCGCATCAAGGTCAAATAAATTTCCGGTAATATTCGCTTCAACGACATCTGCTTTGGACGTTGCATTTCCGATATAATCACCAACAATGAAAGAACGCAAGCTCGGGTCATTATAGGTGGCATCCCCGGGATTGGCGGAGAAAGACGTGCTAAAAGGGTTGAAGAAGAAACATGCCCCTTGTCCCGCAACCGCCGGCGTTGCCGCAGTCGGACTGGTATCACAGCCTGCGCCGCCAAAACCCTGAAGGGCGGCCTGAAAATTGGCAGAAATAATGTCGCGTGGATTCAATAGCGCATCATTGATACCCTTAACATAAGAAACATCCCAGAATAAATTATCCGAAATTTCTCCTTCGGCACCAAGTGCCAGCCTGATGGTGCTATGTTTGTAAAAATTGATTTCTGTGGGTTGCCCTACACCATATGGCCGCCCTTGAAAGAAGACATCCTCACCAAAGATATTACCCGGATTATTCGCGGGTACAACCGGCGCATTCAACACCGGAAAGCTTGGCGATACCTCACGGCTGATATCATTACGGGCATAACCTATTTCCAGCCAAAGCTGTGTATTCTCACTCCAGTCCCAATCGGCGCGAGCAAAGGCCTGCAGACGTTCCTCATTTGGCACGGCCGTTACCTGAGGGCCGAAGTCGAAACGGCAAACCGTACTGCCACTTGTGAGGGATTGCAATAAGCCGCCATTTGCCTCACAATCCGGATCGGCAACGGTCAGGCCCGAAGACGGCACCCTGAAACTTCCCGGATTACCAAACCCGCTTGTTGCCGGCCTTAACCAGTCAACCTCGCCCAGCACCAGACTGGTCCGGCTCAGATAGCTCGCCGCCAGCAGGAAAGAGCCATCATCGCCCATTTCGCCGCCGACAACACCGTCAATATTAATGTCCCGCTGAGTGCCATTATTGGTTCGCCCCCGATATTCGGCTTGAATCTCCATCCCTTGAAAACCTTTGCGGGTAATAAAATTTGCTACACCTGCAACAGCATCAGAGCCATAAATGGCAGACGCGCCATCTTTAAGGATTTCCACCCGCTCGATGGCAAGCGCCGGCAATAAAGCCCCAAGATCAACAAAACTTGATCCATCATCCGTCTGAACAGAGGATAAGACCTGACGGCGGCCATTAAGCAACACCAAGGTAGACGCAACACCAAGACCACGAAGATTTATATTCGAGGTACCAACCGTAAAATTTTGCGACAAATTGTCTGAATTATTCTCGGAACCCGCATTAATAGATAACAGCCCGATCAAATCTCTAATATCTTTAGCGCCATTATTCTGAAAATCATCTATACTGATTGATGTCAGTGGTGAAGATGTATCGCCTTGACGTTTAATACGGCTGCCTGTTGATGTGACAAGTATCTCTTCCATAACGACCGGCTCTTCAGTCTGGGCATATGCGGTGCTCATTACTGCCGCTGACGCCAATGCTATCGGCGCTAAAGAAGATGACAATATAAATTTATGGTAGTTTCTTTGGATCATTTTTCCTCATCCTATACTTTTTGGTTGCTTAATTAAAAATTTGATTGGTTCATTTGTCATTGAAATTATATCATTAGTCATACTGCATTTTTACTTGCCTCCCGTTGCTCAGGATCAGCATATTTTTTATTTCTCGAAGATACACTTACATAACGTTGATGAATTGTCAATAACAAAACGTTGACAAAACATCAGTAAAATGCTTATTTGTAAAAACAGCACTGATGCGTAATATTGGATAGTCTACTGGAGAACTGATGAGTACTAACGAGGAATATATAGGGGCACAAGGTCAATGGCAGTTCTGGGTTGATCGCGGCGGTACTTTCACGGACATTATTGCCAAAGATCCAAATGGCGCGTTACATAGCCAAAAACTATTGTCAGAAAATCCGGAAGCGTATGAAGATGCCGCTCTGTATGGCATCCGCGATTTTCTCGGTCTTAAAAAATCAGACCCGATTCCTCAAGAAAAAATCAAAACTGTCAAAATGGGAACAACGGTTGCCACAAATGCTCTCCTTGAAAAAAAAGGTGACGCGACAATATTGGTGATCACACAAGGGCTAAAGGATATTATTGAAATTGGCACTCAGGCACGTCCGGATATATTTGCGCTGAATATCAAGAAACCTGACTTGTTATATGGTGATGTCAAAGAAATCAAAGAACGTATTCTGGCATCAGGCGACATTGAAACGCCCCTTGACCTTGAGGCTGCGCAGGCAACCTTGACCAAAGCATATGAGGATGGTTTCCGCTCAATTGCCATCGTGTTAATGCATGCCTATAAATATCCCGCGCATGAGAAAGCGCTGGTTGCTCTCGCCAAGAAAACTGGTTTTAGCCAAATATCCGCCAGTCATGACGTCAGCCCGTTGGCAAAAATAGTCCCACGCGGCGAAACAACCATTGTGGATGCTTATCTGTCACCGGTTCTACGTCGGTATATTGATCGTATATCTACCATTATCAATGATGATGACATGCCGGGAAAGCTCCTGTTTATGCAATCGTCGGGCGGGCTGGTAGACGCCCGGAAATTTCGCGGCAGGGATGCTATCCTGTCCGGGCCGGCGGGCGGTATAGTTGGCGCGGTTCATACGGCAAAGCTGGCCGGATTTGACAAAATTATCGGTTTTGACATGGGCGGCACCTCTACCGACGTGACGCATTATGCCGGCGAATTTGAAAAAACCTATGAAACGGAAATTGCCGGGGTACGCATGCGGGTACCCATGATGAATATTCATACTGTCGCTGCCGGCGGGGGATCATTACTGAAATTTGATCATGGCCGGTTCCGTGTCGGCCCGGATTCAGCTGGTGCAAACCCCGGGCCTGTTTGTTATCGGCGCGGCGGAAAACTCGCCGTTACCGATATCAATGTGTGCCTTGGGAAAATTCAGTCTGATTATTTTCCGGCTATATTTGGTCCGGATCAGGATCAGCCTCTGGATCGTGATGCCGCAAAGGCAGCTTTTAAAGAGATTTCTGCCCAGATTGGCGGCAATCGATCTCCTGAAGATGTTGCTGAAGGATTTCTTGATATTGCCATTGAACATATGGTTCAGGCTATAAAGAAGATATCAATCTCACGCGGGTATGATGTCAAGGATTATGCTCTGAACTGTTTTGGCGGTGCGGGCGGACAACATGCCTGCCTTGTTGCCGAAAGACTGGGCATCAATAAAATTTTCATCCACCCTTTATCCGGCGTACTTTCCGCCTATGGTATGGGCCTCGCCGATATCAGGATAGAATCTCAGCAGGTCATAGATCAAATCTTATCTGCCCCTCTCCTGACAATAATAGAACCCTATATTCAAAAACTTATCATGCGTAATATGACGAATCTAATGGAACAAGGCGTGGATGAAGCCGAAATCAACCATGACGCCTCAGCATTGCTGCGATACAAGGGCACGGATACAACGATCAAAGTTCCCGTAACCAATGACGTGAAAATGCGCCATTATTTTGAAGATGCCCATAATAGGCAATATGGTTTTATCGCCCCTGAAAAAAGAATCGTTGTTGAGGCCATCATGGTAGAATCCTTCGGGGGCCGTGATGGAAATCAGGAACAAAAAACGAAAAATATATCAACCAGTAAACCGATATCCGAGGCAAGCCGGAAAACTTATTCCCGGGGCATTTGGCATGATACGCCCGTCTACAGAATTGAAACATTGGAATATGGGCATATCCTGAGCGGGCCGGCCATTGTGATTGAACCAACCGGTACAATAATCATCGAAAAAAACTGGACAGGTCGCCTGAATAATTACCGCCACATCATTCTGGAAAGAAAGACATCCGCAGCTTTGCTGACAAAGTCCTCAACAGCTTATGATCCGGTAACATTGGAAATTTTCAATAATCTATTCATGTCTATTGCCCAGCAAATGGGCATTATCCTGCAAAACACATCTCAATCCGTCAATGTGAAGGAAAGGCTAGATTTCTCTTGTGCCATTTTCGATCCTGAGGGAAATTTAATTGCCAACGCCCCTCACGTACCTGTTCATCTGGGTTCCATGGATTCGACAATCAAAGTATTGATCAACAGCGGGCAGGAAATAAATCCCGGCGATGTTTTCATTCATAACAACCCCTATAATGGCGGCTCGCATCTGCCGGATATAACCGTAATTTCTCCTGTTTTTAATGATGCGTTGGATAATATCCTGTTTTTTGTTGCAAGCCGTGCCCATCATGAGGATATCGGCGGCATTTCACCCGGCTCCATGTCGCCGCGCGGCAAGAGCATCCATGAAGAGGGGATTATTTTTGATTGTGTAAAGCTGGTTGATCAGGGGGTATTTTTAACGAAAGAAATCGAACAGAGACTAGGGGGGGCGCCCTATCCGGCGCGCAACATAAATCAGAATATTGCTGATCTGATGGCGCAGGTTGCTGCGAATAAAACGGGGGCAAATGAATTACAGAAACTCGTTTCGCGTTACGGGCTTGATGTTGTAAATACCTATATGGGTTATATTCAGGACAACGCAGAAGAAGCCGTACGTACTGTTATAACGACCCTCAATGATGCTGAATTTGACTATATTCTTGATGATGACATTCATGTTAAATTGAAGATTTCCATTAACAAGGAGAAGCATGAAGCGACCATTGATTTTACGGGAACAAGCGGTCAGTTGCCGAATAATTTCAACGCACCTGTAACCATTACCCATGCGGCGGTGCTCTATGTCTTCAGATGCCTCGTTGATGATGACATCCCCCTTAATGCGGGCTGTATGAAACCATTAAAAATCATTGTTCCCAAAGGCTCAATGCTCAATCCCAACCCCCCCGCCGCGGTTGTTGCCGGCAATGTAGAAACCAGTCAAGCCGTCACCAACGCCCTGTTTGGCGCACTTGGGGCTTTGGCGGCCAGTCAGGGCACAATGAACAATCTTACTTTCGGCAATGAGCATTATCAATATTACGAGACGATTTGCTCGGGCAGTCCGGCGGGGCCCGGCTTTGATGGCACCTCTGCCGTCCATACTCATATGACCAATACAAGGTTAACCGACCCTGAAATTATGGAACATCGTTATCCGGTGATTCTGGAGAATTTTACCATCGACAGAAAATCCGGTGGCCGGGGGAAATGGCATTCCGGGGACGGCGTTACCCGAAGTATCCGCTTCCTTGAAAAAATGGAATGTTCTATTTTATCGGGGCACCGGCAAACTCCCCCCTTTGGCCTCGAAGGCGGACAGCCCGGAAGAATTGGCAAGAACTGGATAAAAAGACAGGATGGTCATAGCGAAGACCTCGGCGGCAGCGCACAAACGGATGTTCACCCGGGGGATGTGGTCAATATCCGCACCCCAACGGGCGGCGGCTTTGGGACTGCTGATTAACCTGAAACTATAAAGAGGAGCTTTAGCGTGTTATCACGTCTTAAAAATATAGGGCCGGGGGCTTTCGTTGCGGCGGCTTTCATTGGCCCCGGCACCGTAACGGCCTGTATATTGGCGGGGGCTAATTTTGGCTATACCCTGTTGTGGGCTTTGGTTTTTGCAACCGTCGCGACAATTATCCTGCAGGAAATGTCCGCACGACTTGGCGTCATCACCCAAAAAGGATTGGGTGAGGTTCTCAGGGAAGCCTTTGCACATACCATATGGAAATGGCCTTTATTTGCGCTGATGATCAGCGCGCTTTACCTTGGCAATTCGGCTTACGAGGCGGGCAATATTTCGGGGGCGGCACTTGGTATTGAGGCCATTACGGGAAACGATGTAACGATATACCGTATCGCGGTCTGCGCCATTTTTCTGGTTGCTGCTTTTTGCCTGTGGATAGGCAATTATAAGCAGCTTGAAAAAATGTTGCTCGGGCTGATTTTGCTCATGGCAATATCCTTCATCACGACATTTTTTATGGTCAAACCGGATCTGCCCGCCCTTATTGAGGGGTTAACCATTCCCAGAACCCCACCCGGCAGCCTGATGACCGTGATCGTCCTCATCGGTACCACGGTCGTTCCCTATAACCTGTTTCTTCATGCCTCTGCGGTCAAGGCGCATTGGTCAGGGGCCAAGGACTTGGGTCAGGCGCGAACCGATACCGCAATCTCAATTGGGCTTGGTGGATTGATCATGATTTCCATTACGGCAACCGCCGCCGCAAGTATCTTTGGTTCAGGGCTGCAGATTTCCAGTGCAGGCGATATGGCGACACAGTTTGAACCTCTCTTTGGCCCGTTTGCCAAATATATGCTGGGTATCGGTTTTTTTGCAGCAGGAATTAGTAGTTCCATCACAGCCCCTCTTGCTACAGCTTATGCCCTGTCGGAAATTCTTGGCTTCGAAAGTACCGTGACATCCCGGAAATTCAGATTTATAAGCCTAAGCGTACTCACCATTGGCGCGGCATTAGCCCTGACTGGCATAAAACCGATCAGTATCATAATTTTTGCACAATTTGCCAATGGGCTACTCCTGCCTATCATTGCCATTTTTCTGCTCCTTGCCATGAACCGGCGCAGTTTGCTGGGGAAATACGCGAATGGGGTCATTGCAAATACCTTAGGTGGTATCGTCATTTTAATTACCGCTGGATTAGGAATAAGACAAATTTTAACCGTGATTGGCGTTTTCTAGAATATATCTTTCGAAAACATTCTATCATAACTTGATTTTTGCAATGTAACACTTGTATTATTTTGATAAATAATCATTCATTTATACAACCCATGAGGATAACAATGGCGAAGCAACCAAAAAAGAAACGGCTTATTGTTTCATCACGGCATTTGGCAACGAATGAAACCTGGCCGTTATCCGAAGTTGAGTTTGGCCTTACCGTTGTAAATAACGCTTTCCAGAAATGGATTGTCAAATGCGCCACGGCAGCCGGTCAACCAGAACTTAACGCCCTTGATGTACTGGTATTTCATAATATTAATCATCGGGGCAGCGCCAAACGCAGAATTGATGTCTGTTTTGTCCTGAATATAGAAGATTCACATACCGTCAATTATGCCCTGAAAAAACTATTAAAACTTGGTCTCATTGAAGGCACAAAACGCGGCAAAGAGATCTTCTACACGCCGACAGATAACGGCAGAAATTTTTGTGATGAATATAAAGCTGTCCGCGACCAATGCCTGATATCAGGATACAAGTCAGACGAAAGCAAAAATGCAGAAGAGCTATCACTCATTGCAGAGACGCTCCGCTCCCTATCTGGCCTGTACGACCAAGCCGCCCGGACTGCTGCATCTTTGTGATAAGGTTAAATCCTTTTAAGGGAGAAAATTAAACCCCAGAATTTATTCGATTGAATCCCTTAAGAAAATATTCACTACCCAGATGGATTATATTCAGGCGTTTCAGAAAGAACTTTGGGTAGCCGGTTTAATACACGCTGGAAAGGCGCTATATTATTCATCAGGGTGGCCAGAATAAGCCCACCCTGAATCTCAACGAGTATTTGCTCGGCCAATATTTGTGCATGAGATTCTGATTGTCCCGCATCGACTGCCAGAACAACCAAACAATCTTGCCATCGGCCAATCATACGAGGAGCCTTCCGGCGAACTTGTTCCGGGACAGAGCCAAAACTAAAGGCGGATAAAAGACATAGTGTTTGTCCCCCATTATAATAGGCATCAAGTTGCTCACACATAACTCCAAGTCGGTCCTGCCATGTGCTATCACTCTCCAATGACGCAAAGACTTCACGCTCAAGATAATCAGCAACATTGTCAATTACAGCCACAGCCATACCATCCTTGCCATCAGGAAAGCGATGATAAAGACTAGCCCTCTGCAGGCCCGTTGCCTCAGCTAAAAGCGTGAGGCTCGCACCGTCAAAACCCTGTTCACGAAAAACATCTCGTATTGCCGCAATTGCTTCATTGTTTTTAACCTTACTGGGCCGCATTTTTTTAATCTCACATAATTGCTCCGCCATTCTTAGCTCTATTAGGCCAGACCGGGCATCGCTACAAAGCTGGGAATATTCTTGATCCGTTCGATCCAACTACGTATCGCCGGATAGCCATCCAGTGCAACGCCACCTTCATGACCTAAAGCAATATAGGGGAAACAAGCAATATCCGCAATTGTCGGCCTGCCTAACTCAAGCCATTCCTTGTCTTTCAAATGATTTTCAATAATGCTTAAAGTCAGGTGCGCCTTCCTACGTGCCAGATCAACATTAATATCATACCCAAAGAGGTCATGTAACCGGGCATCATTAGGGCCACGTGCAAGGTCGTTTGATGCGGTCGAAAGCCACTGCATAACACGCGCCAACCCATCTGGCATTGTCGGCAACCAAGCTTCCCCACCATACTTCCTGGCAAGATATATAAGAATTGCCTGTGAATCACGTAGAGTTAGACCTTCGTCCTCAAAAACAGGTATCTCACAAAAGGGATTCATTGCGGCAAATGCGTCCTCTTTATGCTCCCCACCCAGAAAATCGATAGCTTTCAGTTCACAATCCAAGCCCAGGAAGGCGATCATCAATCGTATTTTGTAGCAGTTTCCGGATAATTCCAGATCATAAAGTACCATTATATATCTCCTATTGACAGACTCTACTTAAATCTGGAGGAATTTAAAGGGCGCAGGTCAAGAAGTCTTCCGGTTAAATGAACCATAACCTTTGCATGACAGGTCCTCCGGGGTCGGGAAAATCCATGCTGGCGGCACGATTGCCGGGCATATTGCCGCCCATGACCCCGGAAGAGGTTCTGGAAGTGAGCATGATCGCCTCTGTCTCCGGAATGCTGACGGAAGGCAAGATTACCCGAACGCGCCCCTTTCGCAACCCCCATCATTCGGCCTCTATGGCGGCGCTTGTTGGCGGCGGTATGAAGGCAAAGCCCGGCGAGATTTCACTGGCCCATCGGGGGGTGTTGTTTCTTGACGAACTGCCGGAATTTAACCGCCCGGCTCTGGATAGCTTGCGCCAGCCCATCGAAACGGGGGAGGCCGTGGTCGCCCGGGCCAACCGTCATGTGACCTATCCTGCGCGTTTTCAGCTCGTGGCCGCCATGAATCCCTGCCGCTGCGGCTATCTTGATGACCCGGCGCAGGCTTGCAGCCGTGCGCCCAAATGCGCCGTCGATTATCAATCAAAAATTTCCGGGCCCATGATGGATCGCTTTGATATTCATATCGAAGTTCCGGCGGTCAGCGCGCAGGATTTAACCCTGCCCACGCCATCGGAAAACAGCCAGGATGTGGCCGCCAGAGTAATGGCGGCCCGCGCCATTCAGACTGACCGTTACCGCGCCATGGGCATTGGCGATCGGGTGCGCTGCAATGCGGATGTGGACGGGGAGGCATTGGAAGAAGTGGCAAGTCTTGACAAGGCTGGTAAGGAAATACTGGCACAGGCCATTGAGGTCATGAGACTGACGGCCCGTGGTTATCACAGGATACTGCGAGTGGCGCGCACATTGGCGGATATGGAGGGCCGGGCAGACATCAGCAAAATTCATATTTCCGAGGCTCTGAGCTATCGGCAAAGAAAGCATATTCGATAGTGCCATTATATTTTTTGATATTATGATCGGGACAGGCTGGGGCATTATTTTATTTGACGCGGGCTGAAATTGCAAAGCTGTCGGGGCTTTCTTCAAAAATGTATTTCAAGTTCATGGTGTCAATAAGAATTTAAAATTGTACCACCCATTCAGTAACAAAGCCAACAGAATACGCCTTGTAAAGTTAATGTGCCAGAGCTCTTCGGCAATATTATCCATACGTGCATTCTGAAATTATTGTATCGAGAAGCATGTAGCATTTTGGTTCAGAAATTATGACCAAGGAATCGCTACATGCTTCTCGTCGCATACGAAGTATACTTGTTGCGTCAAATATTAAAATTTCGTACCAACTTTAATATATACCCGGCGTCCTCTTGGGTCGCCCGAACGCGGATCGTAACTGCCGGAGATGGCAACAAAGGGCGGGTTCTGATCCGTTAAATTAACGACACCAATGGTCAGTGTCGTATCAGATTC
>JALSHF010000196.1 GCA_026982375.1 Emcibacter sp.
TGACCATGCAAGTTTCATTACGGGTACGGATTTACCCGTTGACGGCGGCTATACCGCCCTTGGCCCCGAACAACAAACAGATGCCCTCGGCAATTTAGCAAACTAGGAGTTTTTTATGCGTAAGATTACAATAATCGGTGCGGGACAATCCGGACTTTTAATGGGCATAGGCCTCAGGAAAAAAGATTACGACGTGACCATCATCACCAATAGAACCGGAGATGAAATATATAATGGCGGGATTCTTTCCTCTCAGGCCATGTTCGGCGCGGCGCTGGATATAGAACGGGATTTCGGCACTGACTTCTGGGAGGACGAATGCCCCACCATAGACGGCATCTCTCTGACGGTCGCGGCCCCCGATGGGACAAAGGCTATTGACTGGGCGGCGCGCTTAACAACCGGCCACGCCAATTCCGTAGACCAAAGGGTAAAAATGCCCGTATGGATGAATGAATTTGAGCGGCTTGGCGGGAAACTTGTCATTGATGAAGTGACAATTGATAGTCTGGAGATAATCGCAGCAGAATGTGATCTGGTTATGGTTGCTTCGGGAAAGGGTGATATTGGCAGGATGTTTGAAAGAGATGCTGAAAAAAGCGCCTTTGACAAACCCATGCGCGCTCTTGGCCTAACCTACGTCAGAAACATGACGGCGCGGCCAGAATATAGCACCGTCGGCTTCAATATTATCCCGGGCGTTGGCGAATATTTCAGCTTTCCCGCCCTCACCACAAGCGGGCCGTGTGACATCATGGTTTTTGAAGGTATTCCGGGCGGGGAAATGGATTGCTGGGGCGGGGTTTCCTCTCCCGAGCAACATCTGGAGATGAGCAAAAATATTCTTGAAAAGCATCTGCCATGGGAAGCCGAGCGCTGCACGGAAATTGAATTGACCGATGACAATGGTATATTGGCCGGAAGATTTCCGCCCACCATACGCAAGCCCGTTGGCCGGCTTCCTTCCGGACAAATTATTCTTGGTATTGCCGACAGTATCTGTCTCAATGACCCCATCACCGGTCAGGGATCAAATAATGCGACAAAATCTACAAAAATATATTTTGACAGTATTATAAATCACGCCGACAAAGATTTTGACGAAGCATGGATGCAGAAAACCTTCGATGAATTCTGGGCCTATGCAAAATATGTCGTGGAATGGACCAATGCCTTTCTGTTACCGCCCCAGGATCACGTTTTACAAATATTGGGGGCCGCCGGGCAACATCCTGAAACAGCACAAAAAATAGTCGATGGCTTTAATGATCCCCGTGATTTTTTCCCCTGGTTCATGGACGCGGACGCGGCATCAGAATATTTAAAAAATATAGCCAAACCGTAACGAAAAGGCAGATTTGTGCAAAAGAATGAAGCAGATATGCAAGAAGACTTCCGTCAAGCCATGCGCCGCATTGCCTCAACGGTGAGCATCATCACGGCAGAATATGAGGGCATTCAACTTGGCATGACGGCGACCTCTGTCACCTGCGTGAGCTTTGAGCCAGTTTCCATGCTGGTTTGCGTCCATCAAAACTCTAAATTCTATGAGGTAATGTCAAACAGTGAAAGTTTTTGTATCAATATTTTACATCATAGCCAGCAGTCAATTTCCAATGATTTCAGCAATCCGGGGAAGGGTAACAATCAATTCACCCATAAGGACTGGGTGACAAAGGACGGGCCGCCCCATCTTGAAAATGCGCAGGCAAACCTGTTTGCCAGATTGGAAAAAACAGTCACATTTGGCACACATGGCATATTTATGGGTATTGTAACCGACCTGCGATATATTGATGACATCGCGCCGCTGCTCTATGCAAATGGTGCCTATGCCAAAACCATGCCCGTAATTTAAGAAAAAAATACTCATAAATCAAACAAGAAAAGCCTGCTAATCCATTGGAATAGCAGGCTTTAATTTGGTCGGAATGACAGGATTTGAACCTGCGACCCCTTCACCCCCAGCGAAGTGCGCTACCATGCTGCGCCACATTCCGGCAATATAGTCAAAAACCACTGCCGAAGCTATAAGGCTTGGCGGTTTTTAAATCAATCTGAAAGTTTAAAAATTTTTGGCAGAAGGCTTATTGCTCTTGCGGCGGTATTGTCGGGTGCCGCCTTTGCCGGCCGTTGACCGGCCCTTGGAAAGATGCTTGCCTCCCCCAGAATTATTGGAGGGATGCTGGGCCGTGATGCCAAGTTCATGGTCTTCCAGCCGTTTAACCTCGTCGCGCAACCTCGCAGCCTCCTCAAACTCAAGATTTCCGGCGGCTTCGAGCATGTCTTTTTCAAGATCTGCGATATAGGCCTTCAGATTATGGCCGACCATATGGTTACCCTCGACATCCAGCGGCACAAGCACATGATCGCCCTCGGCCACGCCCTGAATAATATCGCCGATGGATTTTTTAATGCTTTCAGGGGTAATGCCATGTTCCAGATTATAGGCCACCTGTTTTTCGCGCCGCCTGCCCGTCTCGTCCAGCGCGGCCTGCATGCTGCGGGTGATTTTATCGGCATAGAGAATCACTCTGCCATCCACATTTCGCGCGGCCCGCCCGATGGTCTGTATCAGGGAAGTTTCAGAGCGCAAAAACCCCTCTTTATCCGCATCCAATATGGTCACAAGGCCGCATTCCGGAATATCCAACCCTTCGCGCAGCAGATTAATGCCCACCAGAATATCGAAGGTGCCAAGACGTAAATCCCGAATAATCTCAATGCGCTCCAATGTATCAATATCAGAATGTAAATAACGAACTTTCAAACCATTTTCATGAAGATATTCGGTCAAATCCTCCGACATGCGTTTGGTCAAAGTGGTCACCAGAACGCGGTAGCCCTGCGCGATGGTTTTCTGGGCCTCATGAAATAAA
Organism: Emcibacter sp.; assembly: GCA_026982375.1. Taxonomy (GTDB): domain Bacteria; phylum Pseudomonadota; class Alphaproteobacteria; order Sphingomonadales; family Emcibacteraceae; genus Paremcibacter. The sequence continues at coordinate 2,880 of JALSHF010000196.1, forward strand.
TCATCAACCTGTGTCTCCACCGGTTTAATCTCGCAGGGCGGATCAATCAATCCTGTGGGCCGGATCACCTGTTCGACAATTTCCCCGCCCGTCTGGGCCATCTCCCATTTGCCGGGGGTGGCCGAGACATAGACGCTTTGCGGGCGCAGCCTGTCCCATTCTTCAAATTTCAACGGACGATTGTCGATGCAGGACGGCAGGCGGAAGCCAAAATCCGACAGGGTGCTTTTACGGGCATAATCGCCTTTGCTCATGGCCCCGATCTGCGGCACGCTCACATGGCTTTCATCAACAAACAACAGCATATTATCCGGCAGATATTCAAATAAAGTCGGTGGATTTATGCCCACTTCCCGTCCTGTCAAATGGCGCGAATAATTTTCGATACCCGAACAGCCGCCCGTGGCCGCCATCATTTCCAGATCAAGTTTGGTCCGTTGTTCGAGCCTTGCGGCCTCCAGTATCTTGCCCTGTTCATTCATTTCGGCAAGCCGCCAGTTGAGTTCCGCCCTGATGGTTTTCTGCGCCTGCTGTAATGTGGGGCCCGGGGTGACATAATGGCTGTTGGCATAAAGTTTTGTCTGGGTCACATTATGCATTTTCTCGCCGGTGAGCGGGTCAAACATAATGATCGCTTCCAGCTCATCCCCAAAGAAATTCAGCCGGACGGCCTGATCCTCGTAACTGGCGGGAAAAACCTCTATCACATCGCCGCGCACCCGAAATGTTCCGCGCTGAAAGAAATTGTCGTTGCGCTTATAGTGCAATTCAACCATGCGGCGCAGGAGTTCCCGTTGGTCTATCATCATGCCCACCTCAAAGGGAATGGTCATTTCAAGATAGGTCTCCGGCGAGCCCATACCATAGATGCAAGAGACGCTGGCAATGATGATCACGTCATCCCGCTCAAAAACCGCCCTTGTCGCGGCATGGCGCATACGGTCAATCTGTTCGTTGATACTGGCGTCTTTTTCGATATAGGTATCAGAACGCGGCACATAAGCCTCTGGCTGATAATAGTCATAATAAGACACAAAATATTCCACCGCATTATCCGGAAAGAATGATTTCATCTCACTATAGAGCTGCGCCGCCAGCGTTTTATTATGGGCCATAATCAGGGCCGGTCTTTGGGTATGCTCAATAACCTTTGCCATGGTATATGTTTTGCCCGAGCCCGTGACCCCCAGCAACACCTGATCCGCAAGCCCTTGCGTAATGCCCGCCACAAGCTTTTCAATGGCCTGGGGCTGGTCACCTGAGGGCTCAAAATCCGATTGTAATTTAAAGGCAATACCGCCTTCTGTTTTCATATGATCCATAAATATTTTCTGCTAACAGTTTCCCTTTTGTTCTTATCAGGTTTTTTCACAGGCGTAAAATTATAATTCATCTCATCACTGATGATATGTGCTATGCTGGCAACAGATTAAAGGACATCAGGATGACCAACATCATTAATTTCAATAGAGCCGGAAAAAAAATCGCCAAAAGAAAACAGGAAAAACAGGCCGATGAAAATCGCGTCCGATTTGGCCAGAAAAAACCGGCTAAACGCCTCATCAAAAAAGAAATAACGGCCCTGAAAGATCATCTGGATGCCCATAAAATTCCCCATAAAGATGATAAAGACACCCCCTAATCTCCAGTATAGAAGTCCGGGGCAAATTCCTTCACATTGGGGCCGTCCGAGGCCCAGCTATGGCAACTATCCAGCATTGGCGGGCGGGTTTTTTTGGCATCCTTTTCCCTGCGGCGCTTCATAATAACGGGCATTATGGTTTGAATGGCAACGGTTGCCATGACGGGAAGTAATTCCGTTAAATGCGTGCAGCCCAACGTGCCGCCAAGGCGCGTCTTGATGGCGCGGCGCCAACCGACACCGATTTTAACCCCGATTAGTTTGCGGTAATCGACCGCAATATCAGAACAGCCCATAAAGGGAACATGATCCATTTGGGCCTCCACATCTTGTACCATAAGGTCATCATTCAGGATCAGGCGCAAATACATCTCGTGTAGCGGCACGCCCGCATCCACCTTGCCCCTGAATTTATTGTCAAAGGCGTAATGCTTGATGTCTTCCATGCGGGCCTCGATATCCCACAGGCCGTCTTCGCGCTCATAACCATCGCAGGTGATAGAACGGGTATGCAGGGGCTTTCGGGCGGCAGCTTTTGACAAAGGCATGGGAATCTCCCTAAAATAACGCTGTTTCACAATAGAATCTGGTACTAGACTTATTTTTGCGTTATGTGAAGCATAAATACATGTTTCCTTATGTGCAGCATAAATATAAATTTAAAGAAGATAAGACAAATATGACCCAGAATAAAAAAGCTGTCCTGCTGCTCAGCGGCGGCCTTGATTCCACAACCTGCGCGGCCATAGCCAAAGCACAAGGATTTGATGTTGTAGGCTTAAGCTTTGATTACGGCCAACGCCATACGATAGAACTTAAAGCCGCCGCGCGGGTGGCCAAGGTTATGGGCCTGACACATCATGTCACGGCAAAGATTGACCTGCGTATATTTGGCGGATCGGCGCTGACCGCTGATATTGACGTGCCCAAAAACATAACCAGTGATACTCCCAATGATATTCCCGGGGACATCCCTGTGACATATGTTCCTGCCCGCAATACCATATTTCTGTCTTTTGCTCTGGCCTTTGCCGAGACCCAAGGGGCAAGCGACATTTTTATCGGGGTGAATGCTCTGGATTTTAGCGGCTATCCCGATTGCCGGCCGGAATATATCAAAGCCTATGAAATCATGGCCAACCTTGCCACCAAAAGCGGGGTTGAGGGCGATAGCAGACTTAAAATTCATACCCCGCTGATCGACATGACCAAGGCAGATATTGTGCGCAAAGGTTTGGAACTTGGCGTTGATTACAGCCTGACCACCAGCTGCTATGACCCGGATGAAAATGGCCTATCCTGCGGCCAGTGCGATGCCTGCCATCTGCGGCTAAAAGGCTTTCGGGAGGCTGGGCATACTGATCCTGTTGCTTATCAATGACCTATAGTGTCAAAGAAATATTCTATACCTTGCAAGGCGAAGGCCGCCATACGGGCCGCGCGGCGGTATTTTGCCGTTTTTCCGGCTGTAATTTCTGGTCGGGCCTTGAAAAAGACCGCGCCGCTGCCGATTGCAGCTTTTGTGATACCGACTTTATCGGCACGGACGGAACAGGCGGCGGGAAATTCAAAAAACCCGAAGATTTGGCCGGGGCGGCCCGCAAAATCTGGGATGATAACACTGATGATCCCGGGGGTTCCCCCTTTATCGTTTGTACCGGTGGTGAGCCGTTAATGCAGCTAGATCCCCCCCTGATAAAAGCCTTTCAAGCCGCAGGTTTTGAGGTCGCGGTCGAAACCAACGGCAGCCTGCCCTGCCCGTCCGAGCTAGACTGGATCTGCGTCAGTCCGAAAAATCTGGATAAGCTGGTGCAGATCACGGGCGATGAATTAAAACTGGTCTACCCGCAAAAAACCATATGGCCCGAAGATGTCGCCCATCTGGATTTCAAGAATTTCTACCTTCAGCCCCTTGATGAAAAGGGCAAAGACCACACCAAAGCCGCCGTTCAATATTGCCGCGTTCACCCCAAATGGCGCCTTAGCCTGCAAACCCATAAAATTCTGGGCATAGCTTAGTTTATGATTAATTCATCTCCTGAATAGTGAAATATTCGCCGGTGGTTTTCAAAGTGATGATCATGGGCTCTGCCGTGCGGTTTTTCCAATACCAGCCGTGGCTTCCGTCAAAGGCGGCCATAAGAGTACCCTCTTTTTTTTGATCCGTGCCTTTATTGTAAATATGATAATCAATATCCGCAGAATCTGCATGCTTGTCAAAAAAGACGGCCCCCTGATCAGTCGCCCAGGAATAGCGGACTTGACCGTCCTTATTCATTTTAAGTTTAATCTCGGTGCTTTCATTAACGGCCAGACTCACCGTCATTTCGTGGGTCAGGATAGCGCCCGCCGAAATAATTTCTGCAGTGATGGCAGGCTTATCGCTTAGCGTGGTTTCTTTTGCTAATTCCGCTGCGGCCTCCCTCGCTAGCGCCGTTTTTATTTCACCCATTTTTTGCAAGCCCAGAATCTTTCCCATGCCCGTCGGGTCAATGCCATATTCGGCCGGCATAACAACGCTGACCAGTATAACGCCGGCGGCTACGGCAGCCGCAATCGTTGATTTGATGAGCTTTCCTGTTGACGGCAGCTCTAATGCGGAAGGGATATTTACGTTATGCATGATGTTTATTCCTGAGAATTATGATGAAGCAAAATAGCCGGTCATTTGATAGCCGACCAGCAAAAAACCACTGGCCATCAAAATCACATTCGCCGTATAGGCATGGTTCAGAAATCCTTTAGATCGCCGCCAGAACCCCATGGCAATCAGAATCACGGCAAGGGCTAGAATTTGCCCGATCTCCACCCCCACATTAAAGGCGATGAGATTAGGCACCAACCCATCTTCCGCGACATTATATTCCAGAATCTTCGTCGCAAGACCAAGGCCGTGGAATAATCCAAAAATCAATGTGGCTGTTTTGGTGTCCGGCTGATAGCCGAACCAGCGTTGAAATGCGCCCAGATTATCAAGCGCCTTATAGACAATGGAAAATCCGATAATGGCATCAATCAAATAGGCGTTGATGCTGATCTGCATCAATGTGCCGGCCAGCAGGGTTATGATATGCCCCACAGCAAATAACGTCACATAAAGACCAATGTCTTTAAGGCGATAGAGAAAGAAAATAACCCCGAAGAGAAACAGCAAATGATCATAGCCCGTCATCATATGCTTCGCGCCCAGATAAATGAACGGCATGATCAGGACGCCGGAACTTTCCTGAATATAGCCTTTATCGCCTTCTGTCACACCGTGCGCCAAAACGTCCGGCGCATAGCCCAAAGTGATCAATAAAAAAACCACTGCCCCGAAAAGAATGGTGATTGGAGTATGTGATCTCATCATATATTATCTCTGAGGAATATTTACTATCCCTTTGTATATGACCAATCCCATCTGTTCAAGCATTCCGGATAAATCCCGAATTAATCGTATTTTTTATCGCGGCCAGACACGGGGGAATAAATCACCGGAGAATCTTTCCCCGTCGGCAAGAGTGATATCAGGGATCGTATCCATAACTTTTTTATTTTCCAGAAAGGTACCCGGACGGCTATCGAATGTTGCATCATCGCCCAAATAACGCAGGGCCAGTCCCCGCCGCCGTCCTGTTGGTGATTTATTGCCCGAGGCATAATGCAGCGTTAAGGGGTGGTGAATTAAAACATCCCCCGGCAGCATTTCCCAGCTGAGGATTTCATGCCTGTCTCTTTCGGCTTCTATATCGGGCAGTTCCTCTAATCCGGCTTTGGCATATATATCCGCAAAACCCGTTTTGCCGCCAAAACTATGGGGGGCATAAAGCTTGCCCCATTTATGAGCCCCCTTCACATAGACCACCACCCCGCTTTCCTCATTGGCCGGATCAAAAGGCACCCAGACGGAGATAACCTGACGGCCCCGCACGGGCCAATAGGATAAATCCTGATGCCAGGGGGTTGGCTCTGCCGTATTGGGCTCTTTCACCAGAAGCTGATCATAAAAAAAGTTTAAACATTGGGAATCCATGACCTGAGCCGCGATTTCGGGCATGGGCGAGTCCCTCATGAAGGCCTTGAAGGCGGGGTCCCTGCGCCAAATAAAAAAATCCCCGTAATAGCGGCCTGTGTTTCCCTTGGGGGTATATTCCAGCGCGGCAGCGCCCGGATTATTCAATATACGCTCTACGGCCTCCCGCATCACCTCAATCCATTCCATGGGCAACACCCCGCGCAGAACATGCGCGCCGTTTTCTTCATAGGCCACGATTTCTTCTGCTGTGATGCGGCGGCATAAGCGATCTGGTAATGACTGATACATGTGATGGCCTCCTTATTCTCCTGTCATCCTGTTGAATGGCAAGATATTGCCAAGTGACAGGATAAGCTCTGGTGTGATCATTTAAAAACAAACCCCTTTTACCCCGTTATGACGCCATTGCCCTAATAAAGCACCACACTGCGGATGCTGTCCCCGCTGTGCATCAGATCAAAGGCCCTGTTAATGTCATCAAGGGGCATGGTGTGGGTGATCAGGTCATCAATATTGATCTTGCCGTCCATATACCAGTCAACAATTTTCGGCACGTCCGTACGCCCGCGCGCGCCGCCAAAGGCGGACCCCCGCCAGACCCGCCCCGTGACCAGCTGAAAAGGGCGCGTAGAAATTTCCTGTCCCGCGCCGGCAACGCCGATAATGATGCTTTCGCCCCAGCCTTTATGGCAACATTCAAGGGCCTGTCGCATGGTATTCACATTACCAATACATTCAAAACTGTAATCCGCCCCGCCGCCCGTCAAATCCAGAATGGCCTCAATCAGCTCGGGTGTCTTTTGGGGATTGATAAAATCTGTCATGCCAAATTTTCTGGCCATGGCAACCTTGCTTTCATTGATATCAATGCCGATGATTTTATTGGCACCGACCATACGGGCGCCCTGAATAACATTAAGGCCAATGCCGCCAAGACCAAAAACCACCACATTGCTGCCCGGCTCCACGCGGGCTTCGAAAGCGACCGCCCCGACCCCGGTGGTGACCCCGCAGCCGATATAGCACACCTTGTCAAAAGGCGCGTCCTTTCGGATTTTAGCCAGCGCAATTTCCGGCAGAACCGTATGATTGGAAAAAGTCGAGCATCCCATATAATGCAGGATCGGTGTGCCATCCAGAGAAAAACGGCTCGAGCCATCGGGCATGACCCCTGCCCCTTGCGTTTCCCGAATGCATTGGCATAAATTTGTTTTGGGGTTCAGGCAATAATCACATTCGCGGCATTCCGGTGTATAAAGCGGGATCACATGATCACCGGTTTTCAAGGATTTAACTCCTGCGCCGACCTCAACCACCACGCCGGCGCCTTCATGGCCCAATATGGCCGGAAATGCGCCCTCGGGGTCATCTCCGGACAGGGTAAAGGCGTCCGTATGGCAAATGCCCGTGGCTTTCAGCTCCACCAGCACCTCGCCGGCGCGCGGTCCTTCGAGGTCAACATTTTCAATGCTCAAAGGCTCCCCGGCCTTAAACGCCACTGCCGCGCGTGTTTTCATGATAGGTTCCTGCTTGTTTATTTTATGTTATGTCACCTTAAAGCGGATTTAATTTATAATCAACCGAAGCAATCCTGTCTCTGGCATTCACCTTCAGCCATGATTGATATAAAAAAAACACTATGCTATAAGCGATTTTTTTTGATGGTCCCGTAGCTCAGCAGGATAGAGCACCAGATTCCTAATCTGGGGGTCACGCGTTCGAATCGCGTCGGGATCACCAGCTTTTCTTTTATAATCTTTTGTGACGCCAACAGGCGGCCCCGCCCGTTTCTATAGCGTCATCTGATTTTCTTTTTTGAAGAGGTGAAACAAATGAACCCGCATATTGATACCAAAGCCCTCATCAAACATGATGATGATTTACTGGTTTTTATCTTCTTTGACGAAAATGAAAAGCGCAGTAAATACAACCGCGAGATCGACCGTTATATCCAAATGCTCGCCACCGTTTATTTCTATACGGGCCATGAATTGACCCTTGACCAGCTTGTGATTTTATTGCTCAATAGAATTTGGTTTAAGTGACTGTTTTTTTTGCAACTCTTGCACCTATTTTGCCTATATTTTGAATAGTTAGCGATTATTTCTGATATTTGAAAAGTTGAATATCTAGATAACAATAGTGAAAACCCAAAGATATCTTATGTAATCTTGACTATTCAGACAATGTTATTTTTCTATTTTCTTGTTTAATAGCACATTTGTCTTGCTTGCTTCAGAAATCCCCACTAATGCACATAACCTATCCTTATCACTTACGTTTTTATTGAATTTATATAAGTGTTCTAAGGTGAAAATTTTAAGTAATAATATTGGGAAACTATCATCTTTAACGTTTTTATTTAAATCCTTTATTTCTGAATAAGGTAGGTTATTGAAATATTCAAATTTGATGGCAATATCAATCAATTGGCTAGCAGGGTTCTTGTTATTATCTAATGTTTTTTTGTATGTATTACTTAATGTGTCAGCACCTAAAGACATTGCGGTC
>JALSHF010000197.1 GCA_026982375.1 Emcibacter sp.
GGTCACGGGCCTGCCATTGCTATCGATCGTTCCGGACCGCGAAGCCCTCGCGCGATATGGGCTGAATATTGCCGATATTCAGGATGTGATTTCAACCTCCGTCGGAGGGCAGGTTGTCGGGCAGATATTCGAAGGCGATCGCCGGTTTGATATCGTGGTACGTATGCCGGAGAATTTACGGGATAATGTGGCTTCTATCCAGCGATTACCTATCCCGCTTTCTGCGGACATACGTGCGCGGGATGAGACAGGTCTGGCTTTCATCCCCTTGTCAGAAGTGGCCGTTGTGGAAACCACCATTGGGCCCAATCAAATCAGCCGCGAAAATGGCAAGCGCCGCATTGTAATAACGGCAAATGTACGCGACCGTGACCTTGGCTCTTTTGTGCAGGATGTTCAGAAATCCGTACAGGAAAATGTTGATATTCCGCCGGGCTATTGGGTTGAATATGGCGGCACATTTGAACAGCTGATCTCGGCGAGTAAAAGATTGCAAATTGTGGTGCCTGCGGCCTTGCTGTTGATTTTTGGGCTGCTGTTTATGCTGTTTGCTTCTGTGAAAGATGCGGCGATCGTCTTTTCCGGTGTTCCGATGGCCTTGACCGGCGGCGTTGCGGCCTTGTTTCTGCGGGATATGCCTTTCTCAATTTCGGCGGGCGTGGGCTTTATCGCCTTGTCCGGTGTGGCCGTCCTCAACGGGGTGGTGATGGTATCCTTCATCCGGGATTTAAGGGCCAAGGGGATCATGCTTGAAACCGCGATCCGGGACGGGGCCTTGATCCGTTTGCGGCCCGTATTGATGACGGCGCTGGTGGCAAGTCTGGGCTTTATCCCCATGGCGCTTAATATCGGGGCCGGTGCCGAGGTTCAGCGCCCGCTGGCCACGGTGGTCATAGGCGGTATTATATCGTCAACCATCCTGACCCTTATGGTATTGCCGGCCCTGTACCGGCTTGTTCACAAGGAAATTGAGAAGCTGTAACGCCAGTATAATATGCAAAATATATAGTAAATAAAATTGGCGGGGCCGGAAATAGCCCCGTCAGTTGCCTTGAAATTTGACGGCTTCGCCATTCTTCACGATACCGGCGCAGGCATTGCCGCCCAATTGATAGGCAAGTTCCGCCGGGTGGCTTATATCCCAGATCGCAAAATCGGCTTTCTTGCCAATTTCCAATATGCCCCGATCAGCCAGCCCCAGCGCCATCGCCCCGTTTCGGGTGACGCCAATGAGGGATTCTTCCGGGGTCAGGTGAAATAATATTGAGGCCATATTGATCATAAGGCTTAAAGATAAAACCGGCGATGAACCCGGATTGCTGTCACTGGCAATGGCCATGGGAATGTTGTATTTTCGGAGCATATCAATAGGGGGGATGCGGTCATCTCTTAACGTATAAAAGGCCCCCGGCAATAGCACGGCGACCATGCCCGCCGCCGCCATGGCTTTTGCGCCCTCTTCATCAAGACATTCCAGATGATCTGCAGAAAGAGCCTTGTATTTTGCGCCAAGCTTTGCCCCGCCGCTGTTGCTCAATTGTTCGGCATGAAGT
>JALSHF010000198.1 GCA_026982375.1 Emcibacter sp.
ACTCAGAATGTCATTACGCCGCAAAAATTTAAAAAAGGCCCGGATGGCACTGAGGGTTCTGGCGACAGAGGCCGCGCTCAGGCCCTGCCGCCGGCGCTGCGCCAGAAAAGACCTGAAATCAGCGGGACGCAAATCCTGAAGATCCGCCTGTGACGGCGCTTTTCCCATATGCCCGGCCAGAAAAGTAAAAAAGCTGACCACATCCCGCTGGTAAGCGTTAACCGTATGGGGCGAAGCGCGCCTTTCGGCCTGAAGATAGTCCAGCCAGCCTTGCAGCAAAGGCAATAACGCAGGATAATGGGGCAGTTTTTCTTTGTTCATGGGGGTGAGTATAACAAGCTTGCGCCTTATGAGCCAGCTTTGGGCAGATGGTTTTTCAATTGGCCCTGAAAGGCGGCGGCAAGAAAACGGAGCAATTCGGTGCCTTGGCCCGGTGCGAAGAAATCTTCGTCACGGCTGCCAAAAGCCAGAACGCCCAGTGGATTATGCGGAGTTTCCTCAAGACGAATCAGGGCTTCGGCCTTAACCAGTGGCGTGGCAGGGCCATAAATTTCCAAGGCGGCTTCAACGTTGCCGCGCAATATGGCGGCGGTTTCATGGCCCAGAAAATTGGTGATGATGTCTGATTTTAAAAGCCGGATATTGTTATTTTCCGGCAGAGCTACAGAGCCATCATCGCAGAAACAGATGATGATACTGTCCACCTGTAAAATCTGGGACCAGTCATTGCAGACGATATGGCACAGATGGTCGTAATCTTCGGCTTCCAGCAGGCATAAAACGGCGGCATGAATACGGGCCTGGGTGGTCATATTGCTGCGGGAGGCGTGGATTATCGTGCCTTGGGTGTCATTCAGCGCGGCGACTTCACGCTGAAGGCGTTCAAGCAATATGGCCTGAAAATCCACCACATTTTTGGCCCGTTTTGACCTTGTTGGCTTCAAAAGCGTAAGAAGATCGCTGTTCAAATCGAAAAAATCCGGATTCATCATAAGATAATTCCGCACATCATCTTCATGTAACGCGGTTTTTTTCTTTATCGCTTTACCTATAAGGCTTTTATTCACTTTATCTGACACAACCCACATCCTCAAGATTTACAACCGCCGTGACTATAGGCCGGAAAATCTTACGAAATTATTATTAAACGATTGATTGACCGGTTTTTTCCCAATCAGCGACAAAAGCGGCAAGGCCATTGGCGGTCAGCGGGTGATTGAAAAGCTGGCGCAATACTTTGGGCGGCAGGGTCACCACATCAGCGCCGATACGCGCGCTTTCGATGATATGAATGGGGTGGCGCGTGCTGGCCACCAGAATTTGTGTGTTAAATTGATAGTTATCATAAATCAGGCGAATATCTTCGATCAACTGCATGCCATCAAAGCCCACATCATCATGGCGGCCGACAAAGGGCGAAATGAATGTTGCGCCGGCTTTGGCCGCAAGCAGGGCCTGCGCGGAGGAGAAGCATAACGTGACATTGACCATTTTGCCCTGATCTGTGAAATGTTTGCAGGCGCGAAGCCCGTCAACGGTCATGGGGACTTT
>JALSHF010000199.1 GCA_026982375.1 Emcibacter sp.
GGGCTATGAGGTCACCCGCGATCTTCCCCTTCAAAATATTGAGATCGAGACCCCCATGACCACCATGTCCGCGCCAAAGCTGGTGGGCCGGAAAATGTGCATCTTCTCTATCTTGAGAGCCGGCGAAGGATTGGCGCAGGGGTTGTTGGATCTGATCCCGTCAGCGCGCGTGGGGCATGTGGGGCTGTACCGTGATCCTGAAAACCTGCAGGCCGTTGAATATTATTTCAAGGCCCCCCCGCATTTGGACGAGCGTTTCTGTCTGGTGGTTGACCCCATGCTGGCCACGGGAAATTCTGCCATTGCGGCACTGGATAGAATAAAAAAGGCCGGGGCAACGAATATTACCTTCCTGTGTCTGCTTGCCGTACCAGAAGGGCTAAAGGCCATGAAAAAGGCCCATCCCGATGTGCATATTTATACCACAGCCATTGATGAAAAACTGAATGAGAAAAGCTATATCATTCCCGGCCTCGGGGATGCCGGCGACCGCATTTTCGGCACAATTTAAAGCCTGACGGCTTTATGTTTCACCGTTTAATTCTGTGCGCAGTTTTTGCCAATAATCCAGACGTTTTTTGATGTCGCGTTCATAGCCGCGTTCTTTCGGGCGATAAAATTCTTTGCGCGGCAGGTCATCGGGAAAATAATTCTGGCCTGAGAACCCGTGCCGCGTGTCATGGTCATAAGCGTAATTTTTGCCATAGCCAAGAGTCTTCATCATTTTGGTCGGCGCATTGAGGATATGCAGGGGCGGACTGAGCGACCCTGTCTCCTTCGCAGCTTTTGTGGCCGCCTTGAGCGCCATATAGGCCGCATTGGATTTGGGCGCACTGCCAAGGTAAATCACCGCCTGCGCCACATGAAGATCCCCCTCGGGCGAGCCTAAAAATTCATACGCCTCCTTCGCCGCCAGCGTTTGCACCAAGGCATTGGGGTCTGCAAGGCCGATGTCTTCCGCCGCAAAACGCACGAGCCGCCGCAGCAGATAAAGCGGGCTTTCCCCGCCCGCCAGCATCCGCGCCATCCAGTAAAGGGCCGCGTCCGTGTCTGATCCGCGCAAGGATTTATGCAGCGCGGAAATCAGGTTATAATGACCTTCCTTGTCCTTGTCATAAACCGGCGCGCGTTTTTGCAGAATTTTTAGCAATCCTGCGGCATCTAATATTTCCTCAAACTCAAGGCCCAGAAGAATATCCGTCAGATTCAAGAGATAACGCCCATCCCCATCGGCCATACCATGGAGCATGGCCCGGGCCTCTGCCGTCACAGGGAGTTTTTTATCCATCACCCGTTCCGCGCGGCATAATAATTCCTCAAGCGAAATATTATCCAGACGATTAAGGGTCAGAACCTGCATCCGTGACAGCAAAGCCGCATTCAGCTCAAAAGACGGATTTTCCGTGGTCGCCCCCACAAGGATGATCGTGCCATCCTCCACATAGGGCAGGAACCCATCCTGCTGGGCGCGGTTAAAGCGATGAATTTCATCGACAAACAACAAAGTACCCTTGCCGGTTTTGCGCCGTTCTGCGGCGGCCTCGAAAGATTTTCGCAAGTCCGCAACCCCTGAGAAAACCGCTGAAATCTGCTCAAAATAAAGATCGGTTTTTTCGGCCAGAAGCCGCGCCATGGTGGTTTTACCCGTCCCCGGCGGGCCCCAAAAAACCAATGAGGTTAATCTGCGCGCCGCCAGCATCCGGCCAAGCGGGCCGCTGGGTGAGATCAAATGATCCTGCCCCACCACCTCTTCCATGGTTTGTGGGCGCAGTTTATCCGCCAAGGGGCGCGGGGCATCCTGTTCCAGCCCCGCCGATGTGAAAAGATCACTCATATGAAATAATGCCTTTTACCGGAAATATGGTGCCGTTTAAGTGCAATAAGACCTGCCCTCCGCCCGAATAACGCAATCAATGGTTTTTTCTGCGCGGCTGATCGTAAAATCTACATTCACGGGGTCATCATCCATGGCATGACTTATATCTTTAAGGGTTTTGACTTTTCTGCCATTGACTGATTTAAAAATATCGCCCTTTTGAATTCCTGTCATGCGCGTAACACTGCGCGGGACGCCCAGAATAATCACACCTTTGTTATAAGGATTTACCCCGATTTCCTCGGCATAGGCCGGCGACAAATTCGCAAGCTTTGTTCCGGAAAACAGGTGATTTCCCTTTAAAGTCGTTATATTTCGCGGCGGATCTTCGGGGGCTGGCATAAGCGGCACATACAAAATTTTGCGTTTTTCGCCGCGAATTATCTCCAATGGGATTGTCCCGCCAACGGCCTCCAAACCGGTATAATAGCGCAGGGCCTCAGGACTGGAAACTTCCTTGCCATCAATGGTCAGAATCACATCGCCTTGCTCAAGCCCGGCCCTGTCCGCCGGGCCGCCCGGATAAATATCATTGACCAAAACACCGCCCGGGCGATCAAAACCCAGACTTTCGGCGATATCAGATGTCACCATTTGCCCGCTGCCGCCAAACCATGGCCGCACCAATTTGCCGCCGGACAGCGCCGAAGACACCACATATTTGACCATATTGGCCGGAATGGCAAAACCGATGCCGTTAGAGCCGCCTGAGCGCGAGAATATGGCCGTATTGATGCCAATAAGGTCGCCGTCCATGCCGATCAAAGCCCCGCCGCTGTTGCCCGGGTTAACCGCCGCATCCGTTTGGATGAAAAACTGGTAATCCTGACCGCTGACCTGCGTGCGGGCCAAGGCGGAGACAATGCCGCTGGTGACCGTCTGGCCAACGCCAAACGGATTACCAATGGCCAGCACAAGGTCGCCGACCTCAATAGAATCAGAATCGGAGAATGTCAGTGCCGGCAGCTTCTCATCCCCGGTATCAATACGCAGAACCGCCAAATCCGTTTTCTCGTCATTCAGGATAACTTCCGCATCGAATTCACGGCGGTCTGACAAGGCGACCGTAATTTTATCGGCCCCCGCCACAACATGATGATTGGTGACGATAACCCCGTCCGCCCCCACAATGACGCCGGACCCCAAGGATCGCTCAATACGCGCGCGGGGGGCGCCGCCAAAACGATCCCCGAAGAACCGCTGAAAAAAAGGGTCATTGGCAAAGGGAGAAAAGCTGCGGGTTTTCACCAGCCGTTTGGTATAGATATTGACCACAGCAGGGGCGGCTTGCCTTACCACCGGCGCGTAGGACAATTGCACCTCGGCTTTGGAGGAGGGTATTTTTTTATCTGCCCCTTGCAATGCGGTAATATTGAGCGGCAATAAAGCCAGCATGGTTAAGAACAAAAGAAAAAAACGGGGCAATGTCATATATTTATCCAGTCGGTTGTTTCTTTACCTAAAGCATTAATATAGGTTGATTTACAGATTATTGAAGGTAAATGGCACCATTATGATAAAAAAAATTCTCGCGCCTACTCTAATACGGGGCCTAATGCCGGGCATAATATTGGGCATAATACTGGTCTTGCCCGGCTGCGATGCGCTATCGGTGAAATCTGCCCTTCTTGAAACCTGCGAAGAAATTGCCAAAGACCGGCTGAGATATCCCTCAAGTTTTGATAAAACTTCCGCCGAAGAATATAATAACGCGCAAGGCCACAAGTCCGTCAATATTGCCTTCACAGCGTGGAATGGCTTTAAAGTTCCTATTCCTTATAGGATAACATGTGTTTTCGGGTCTGCCGCGCAGGAAAATCTGCCGCTTCTGATTTCCATAGCATGGAATGGCCGCCAAATTCGCGCCCATGAACTGGATGATATTCGCCAAAAACTTAAAGAGTAAACCAAAGAAAAACCCAGATCCGAACAAGCAGACCCGGGTTTTAAAATTTTATGCCACCAGAAAAATTAATGTAAAATCAATGCAATTGGTTACCCAGCTTTTCAGTGCCTGATTTAATCAAGGCATCATGGTCGGCTTTCTTCATATTTTCAGAAATCAGCTCACGGGCGGCAGCGGTCGCGGCCTGCACGGCCACTTGCCGGATTTCTTTAAGCGCGGCGGCTTCGGCCTGCGAAATTTTTTGCTCGGCAATTTTTGTGCGGCGTTCAATCATCTCTTTAACGTGAAGCTTGGCTTCTCCGGCCAGCAGTTTTGCCTCGGCTTCGGCATTCGCGATCATTTTTGCAGCATTTTTTTCTGCATCACGCTGATCACGTTGATATTTTGCCAAAAGCGCCGATGCCTCTTCCCGCAATGTTTGCGCATTATCCAACTGCTCCGCGATCACAGTGACTTTTGCATCAAGCATTTTAGCGATCATGGCCGGAATTTTCTTCCAGATCATCAATAAGAAGAAAGTGATAATCGCCAAAGCAACCCAGACAGCCGGGTCCTGATACCAATGAACATTCAATTGCGCAGTTTCTGCAACAGCGGCAACGACATCCGTATCAATGCTGTGATTTTGATCAACCATTGGCATTTTCCTTCACCGCCTCAAATTTCGCGCCGACTCTCTCTGACACAATCTTTTTATCAAGATCAAGGCCGGATACTGACTGGATGATTTCCTTGCAAATATCCACAGACATTACCCGAATTTCATCAAGTGCTTTATCTTTAGCCGCGAGGATTTTCACTTCCGCAGACGCGAATTCTGCCCCTAATTTTTCAGTTAATTGGGCATATTCTGCTTCGACATCTGCTTTAATGGCTTCACGCTTGGCCGTAATCGTCGAGGTTGCCTTGAGACGGGCTTCTTCCAAAGCCTTTTCATGGGAAACTCTTGCGGCTTCAGCCTTGGCCTGCAAGCTCGAAGCTTCCTCCAGATCCGAGGAAATCCGGGCCTGGCGTTTCTCCAGAACCTGCGTGATCTTAGGTGCTGCACTATGCGCTATGAACAGATAAATCAGTCCAAAGATCACAAACAACCAGAAAATCTGGGGCAGAAAAACTGCGGGATCCAATTGTGGCATTATCTTCTCTCCTTGATCCTGAAATTGCGGATCAGGCCTATATAATCAAAAGGTTTACTTAAAAACTTAAGTGAACAAGATGATAAAGGCAATAACCAGACCAAACAGACCGGTTGCTTCTGCAAGGGCAAAACCAAGCATAGCATTCCCGAAGAACTGAGGGGCCGCCGCAGGGTTGCGGATCGCCGCTGAGACATAACTTCCAAAGATGTTACCAATGCCAATACCCGCACCGATTAGAGCCGTACAAGCAATACCCGCACCGATCATTTTTGCCGCTTCTACTTCCATTTTATATTCCTTCTTATTTTTAAAAAATTAAACACTAAAAAACTACTATTTCCCACAAATACTTTAATGTAAATGCAAGGCATCATTCAAATACATACAGGTCAGAATGGCGAATACATAGGCCTGAAGACAAGCCACAAGCAATTCCAATCCGGTCAGCGCCACAATAAAGGCAAAGGGCACAACCCCGAGCGCACCAAGCGCCACCACAAAACCACCAAATACTTTCAACATGGTATGCCCCGCCACCATATTGGCAAACAACCGTACAGACAGGCTTATGGGACGCGACAGATAAGACACCAATTCAATCACAACCAAAAGCGGCATCAGGGCGAGCGGTGCCCCTGCCGGCACAAAAAGTTTAAAGAATTTAAAGCCATGCTTGGCCAACCCGATTATCGTGACCCCGATGAATACAAAAGACGCCATGGCAAATGTCACCGCAATATGACTGGTAAAGGTAAAACCAAAATAGGGCGTCATACCGATCAGATTGGCGAACAGGATGAACATGAACAAGGTGAAGATAAACGGAAAATATTTCCGGGCATCCCGGCCTGCTGTATCATGAAGCATATTGGCGATAAATTCATAGCACATTTCCACGCAAAGCTGCCAGCGCCCCGGCACCAAGGCACCTTTGCGCATGCCTACCGTCATGAAAAACATGATGGCAGCGACGGTTATGGCCATAAAAAGGGCTGAATTTGTGAACGAAATATCATACCCGGCCACTTGCAGCGGGATAAGCGTTTTTATTTCAAATTGCGCGAGCGGACTAGCCACTATGTTTTCCTTCGTTACTGTTAGCCTTTTCGGCTTCTTCCCGTTGACGTGCTGCGACAACTTCCATTTGTTTCGCAGCCCGCAGCACATTAAAAATCCCGGCTCCAAGGCCAAGAAAAACAAACACTATAAGCATCCATGGTTTCGTTCCCAGAGCCTTATCCAGAAACCAGCCAATTATCATGCCGACAATCAACCCCGACACCAATTCCGCCACAAGCCGCATCGCCATGCCATAAGCGTGTGATTCGTTAATCGCACTCTCATTCTTTGGCGCATTCTTCTTTTGAGCGGCCTTAACCCTGACCCCTAATTCCTCAAGAGCTGTCTCTTTCGAAGATGGTTTGTTATCTTCTTTCAAAGCGATCCCTTGATTTGATATCCAAATGACTTGAATACCCGAAAATTTGCCTATAAAATTTCATGCAACATAGTTTCTGCACAATTGCCTGTCAAGAGCCAAAAACACTATCGTAACGTTACTTCCTCCGCCCCCGCATCCAACGGGTTTCGCGCCAGAAAAACAGGCGAATGATTGTTGAGGTTTCTTGCGGTTACGCGGAAATAGAACCCCTGGCAATATTATGATCCCGGTTATGGTCTCGGGCCCGCATCCTTTCGGCACTGTCCAGATCCACAGAAACCAGCTGCGAGACGCCCCGTTCGGCCATTGTGACCCCAAACAACCGGTTCATACGCGACATGGTGACGGCATTATGGGTTACGATCAGGAAACGGGTTGATGTATTTTTGCACATTTCATCCAAAAGATCACAAAAACGTGTCACATTGGCATCATCAAGCGGCGCATCCACCTCATCCAATACGCAGATGGGCGAAGGATTCGTCATGAATACCGCAAAAATCAGGGATAATGCTGTCAAGGCCTGCTCGCCGCCGGAAAGAAGGCCCAGATTCTGCATTTTCTTGCCGGGCGGGCTGGCCATGATTTCTAACCCCGCATCCAGAGGATCATCGGATTCAGTCAGCTCCAGATAGGCCTCCCCGCCGCCAAATAATGTTGTGAACAGCTTCTTGAAATGCTCATTCACCTCGTCAAAGGCTTTTAAAATTCGCGCGCGGCCTTCCCGATTAAGATCAGATATCGCCCGGCGCAGGGCCGTTATGGCCTGCTCCAGCTCCTGACGTTCAGATATGGACCCATCAAGCTGGGCCTGAACCTCTGTCAATTCCGCATCGGCCCGCAAATTTACCGCGCCCAAGCGTTCCCGTTCCGTCTTCAACCGCTCAAGTTTGCGATGGGTAAGTTCCTGATCGGGCAAGGCCTGTTCCTGCTCTAATTGAGCCAGTTCCCGCAAAAGATTTGGCGCGCAATCAAATTCTTCGAAAATCCGGCGTTTTAAATGAACCGCTTGTTCTTCATATTGTTCCAGATTCGTCTCCAGGCGCACTTTTTGCTCCCGGGCTTCAGATAATTGGCTTTGTATGCTTCGGATTTCCTTGTCTTTTCCGGCCAGAATATCTTCACATTCCAAAAGTTTCCGGACCGCCAGCTTTCGGTTATCCTCGGCCTGATCAATCAAATAGTTTAATTTCCGGCGTTCTTCCACAATTTCGCCGGGCCTGTTTTCCAGTGACTTCAATTCCGCCAGATTATGCGTCCGGCGATGAGACAGGTCACGAATATGAATTTCCACATTATCAATACGCAATTTCCAGGCGGATAACTCAGTCTCGATCTGCTCAAGGCGATCACGCCGCGCGGAAGTTTGTGAAATAAAACTATCGTGATTAAACCGCGCCTCGGACAAGGCTTTACGATTATCTTCAACATGCTGCCGGGCCAATTGAATTTCCAGGCCCAAATCTTCACCCACCGGCAAGGCCTCAATATTTTGGCGAATTTCCTGCGTGCGGCTTTTTATCTGTTCAATATCTTCAATCAGATGCCCCAGACGATCTTTCAGTGCGCTTTCTTCGGATTGATGACGGGTGGCCTGCTTCTCTGCCTCCGTCAGGCTGCGGCGGGCGGCGGCGGCCTTTTCTTCTGCGCCCTGCCATCGCTGGCGCGCCGCACGGGCGTCTTGTTTAACCTGTTCTAATTCCTCTTGGGCGCGGTGCAATGTTTCGCGGGCCTCGCCCACCAGTTCCTTGCTTTTTGAAAAGGCGCTGGCCAATTCCACCAGACGATTCTTTTGGACCAGTTTGACAGCCGTTGTGCTTGGGGCATCCGGCGACACACAATAACCATCCCAGCGCCAAACGCCGCCATCCTTGCAAACCAGCCTTTGCCCCGGTTTTAACTGATTGAGCAGGGAGAGGGCTTCGGCTTCGGTATCGACAACACCAATTTGGGACAAGCGGCGGCTGAGCATATTTGATCCACGGACAAAATCCGCCATGTTTTTCACCCCAACGGGCAGACTTTGCGGATGATCATAATTGCTCAGGGCGCGCCAATGTATGGGGGCTGTCACATCATCCGGTGCTTCCAGATCTTCATCCAGCGCGGCCCCAAGAGCCGCTTCATAGCCCGGCATTACCGACAGTTTTTCCAGAATTTGACGTCCCTCATCATCTTCATCGTTACCCGCCCCGCCGGACAGCAACTCTTCCAGCCCCTCTTTTTCCGCCTGAATTCGGGCTTTTTTTCCCTGAAAAGATTGCAATAT
This sequence comes from Emcibacter sp., assembly GCA_026982375.1. Lineage (GTDB taxonomy): Bacteria > Pseudomonadota > Alphaproteobacteria > Sphingomonadales > Emcibacteraceae > Paremcibacter. The sequence goes on from JALSHF010000199.1 coordinate 8,632, forward strand.
ATCGCGTGCGTCCTGCTCTTTCTGCTGGAACAATTGACGCCTGTCTTCTGCCTCCCGCGCTTTATGGGACATCATGCTGACGGCATTTTCCGCTGCGGACAAGGCATTTTCCGTATTCGACAAGGCTTGCGTGAATAAATTATTATGTTCCAGCCGGCTCAAGCGTTCCTCAATAGTGCCGCGTTGTTCGGTCAGAGCCCTGTGCCGATTCTCGGCTTCGGCCAGATTGAGGGTCAGGTTATTCTTTTCGGCGGCTTGTTGAGCCTGTTTCTGGGTCAGCTCCTCAAGTTTCCATTCGGCCTCCAAAGTAGCTGTCTGCTTAAGTTTTAATTTCTCGGATAAGTCGTCCACATTGCCAGTCTGATTATCCACCTGTTCCAGCAATTGCTGTTTTTCCACTTGAAGCCGCTGAAGGATAGACCCCGTATCGGCTATCACATCTTTTTCGCGGATTTCGTCCTGATCAATCTGATCCAACAGGGCTTTCAGCTTGGCTTGGGTCTCCGTCAGCCGCGCCTCTTCGCCGTCAAGGCCATCGCGGGTAACGGTGATGCGGTGCAAGCCTGCGGCATATTCGGCTTCTTCCTGACGAAGCGTTGGCAGTTTCGCGGCCTCTATGGCCTGTTCCTTGTTCAATCGGCCAAGCTCCGTGGTGATGGCGGCGACCCGAAGCACCACACGGCGCAATTCTTGCCCGGATAATTCCTTATGCTCCTGAATAGCCAGCCATTCCATATGGTTGATCAAAGCTTGAAGCGTGCGAATTTCTCCGCTGATTTTCTTATACCGGCTCGCTTGACGCGCCTGTTTCTGAAGCCCTTTAATTTGATCATTCAACTGGATTTCAATATCGCCAAGACGTTCCAGATTATGCGCCGCGGACCGAAGTTTGCTTTCGGCCTCCCGGCGGCGGGAATGCAGGCCGCTAATACCGGCGGCCTCTTCCAATATTTTGCGCCTGTCTTTTGGCTTGGCGCTAATCAGGCTGCCGATCCGGCCCTGGCTCACCAATGATGGGGAATGCGCCCCTGTGGAGGCATCGGCAAAGAGCAATTGCACATCTTTCGCGCGAACATCCTTGGCATTGAGCCGGTAGGCCGAACCGCTTTCTCGCTCAATACGCCGGGAAATTTCCAGCTGTTGTTCATCATTAAAAATGGCCGGGGCGCTACGGTCATCATTAATAATATTCAAGGAAACTTCGGCGAGATTGCGGGCGGGCCGGCTGGCGGTTCCGGCAAAAATCACATCATCCATGCCCGACCCGCGCATGCTTTTTGCGGAATTTTCCCCCATGACCCACCGCAGAGCCTCAAGAAGATTGGATTTTCCGCACCCATTTGGCCCGACCACACCGGTAAGGCCCTTTTCGATAATCAGTTCGGTTGGGTCCACAAAGGACTTAAAACCGGATAATCGAAGTCGCGTAAAGTCCAATTTTCCCTCTTTTCCTGTTTATTAATTGTCACCTGCAATATTGGCTTCAGCAATAGCTTTTTCGAGGTCTTCAATATGATGCCCCTCAATTTTTCTGCCGTTGACAATCAAGGTTGGCGTGCTGTTCACCTGATATTTTTCGACGGCTTCCTGCCGGATTTTCAGCAAATAATCAATCACCCCGCCATTATCAAAACATTCTTGCGCCTCATCCAAACTCATGCCGGACATTTTGCCAATTTTTGCCACTTCGTCCTTGGCGTATTTTATGGCGGCTTCGCGGCCTTCGGCCTCATAGATGCGTTTCAGCTCCTGATTGTTGGCCCAGACTTTCTGAAATTCAAAATAGACCTTAACCGCCGGAAAGAAATTTTCCTCTGTCGTACATCTTGTCAGGCTCGAGGCGAAAACATCAAGGGGATTGTCAAAAATGAAATTACGATACACAAGCTTTACCTTACCGGTATCAATATATTTTTCCTTCAACGCCGGCAGAACATCGGCATGGAAATGCGCGCAGTGGGAACAGGATATGGCCGCATATTCAATGATCTCGACCGGTGCATTCTTATCACCCATAACCATATCATAATTAAGAAAAGAAGCCTGAGCCATATCGGAATTTGATGATTTTTCAGAATCCGCCTTGGCACTGGTTTGATTTTGTGGCTGTAAAGTCATACTCACGGCAAGTGCGCCGCCCCCGATCACGAGGACGGCCAATAACAAGGCTATATTTTTAGTAATTTTTACGGCCATTTCCTATTT
>JALSHF010000200.1 GCA_026982375.1 Emcibacter sp.
AAGGTTACCTTTCACCTGTGCGATGCTTGCGCGGACACTGACTTTGGTTAACTGGGTATTGTTAAGGTCGCCTTCCGCTTTATTGTGGGCGCGCTGTACCTCAAGAAGTTTTATTTTTGAACCAAGGCCTTTATCGGTTAATTCCTGGCGCATAGCCATTTCTTCGGCAATGATGGCCAGCGTCCGTTTTTCTGTCGCCTCGCGCCGGTTGAGGAGGACAAGCTCGTTTTCTTTTTCTTTTATTTGCGACAGAACGACATTTTGCTGTGCTATTCGTGATTGATTTTGCGCCCTGAGCACATCACGTTGATCCTGCACCAACAGGGGGTAATCTTTTTCGTAGAGGGAAAAATCCTGCCCCAGCCCGTTTTTATCAATATTTGTATTATTTGCGGCAAAAGACTTTAACCGCGCGATTTGCAAGGTCAGGGCAATATGCCGGGCCTTGAGCCGATTAAGGTCGGACAGGGCAGCCGATGGCGCCATGGTTAAAATTACCTGACCTTTTTCTACTTCCTGACCTTCACTAATGAGGACTTCTGAAACGATGCCGCCTTCTAAATGCTGGACAGGCTTCAGGCTTGAAGCGGGCCGGATTTCGCCGGTGGCAATGCTGGTTTCATTCAGCGTGGTAACAGATGCCCAGATAATCATGCCGAAAATGAAAAGTGATATAACGCCAACTGTGGAAATAACGGCTCTTGGCGGTCCGGATTCTTCCAGCAGGATAGCGCGGGATAAAAACCGGGTATAGTAAGAGACGGGCTTTTGCTTTTTCTGGCTGGCAAGTTCCGTTGCTTTTTCCATAAGCTTTTCCAGCTTATTGCCGCCCACGGTCACAAGTGACGGATTATCGTCAAGCGTGATCCTTGCGTTATTTCCCTGAGTTTTTTCTGGGGCGTTTTCTTGGCTGTCTTTATTTTTATCTGTCATTTTCATGCTCTAAATTTTATTTATATTTTATTATTTAACTATATTGGGAAAAATCTCTGCGGGTGGTCCGAAACTTTTCACCATGCCATTTTCTAAAACCAAAACCTTGTCGGCCATTTTAATATGGCTTGGACGATGTGATACCATAAGGATGGTCGTGTGCCCCTTTATGGTTTCAAGGGATTGCATAAATGCGGCATCGCCATCAAAATCCAATGTTTTAGCCGGTTCATCAAGCAGCAAAATAGGGGAATTCTTCAGATAGGCCCGCGCCAAAGATATCCTTTGTAAAAAGCTTGATGGCAGGCTTTGAATGGATTGGTCCCCTATGCGGGTATTAAAATCATATTCAAGGGCGGCAATATCTTCCATGACATTTGCCTTGATACAGGCAGAGATCACGTCTTCATCAGATGCCATTGGTTGGGAAAACCTGATATTTTGCGCAATAGTTCCGTGGAAAAAATGTGATTGCTGCGGAACATAAGCGACGGATCTTCGCAGGGTGATAGGATTAATTTGCCTTATATCCATGCCATCCAGTATGATCTGACCGGCCTGAGGCCGGCTCATGGACAACAGGAGTTTCAG
>JALSHF010000201.1 GCA_026982375.1 Emcibacter sp.
TTTTGTTAATGCATGGGCGGCATCATTAAAAACATAATATTCCACTGGCTTTTGTTGCCGCTTGAGTATTGCGTAAGTACTCCACCAATGGGCAAATTCGGGGCCGTATTGCTCATAACGCAGCGGCGTCTTTAACCGATCAAGATGCAGGGTAGGGTTATTGATCACCCAATCATCAAGACTTTCACCCCATGGGACAGTACCGCCAGCCATCCCCTCCATAAATGCCATACCTGGAGCAAATACACCAAAAAAACTGACGTAACTTGCCATTCCAAAATTATAGGCATCAGCGATCGTTGCCGCCGCTATAGGATAGTCAGAATATAGAAGCATCTGTTGGATATTAACGCCAGTGGAACTCCAGCCAATCAGACCAACCTTTTCTTTGTCAATCAATTCTTTGCTAGCTAGATGATCAATTGCAGCCTCAAGGCCGTCTTGATAGACAAACAGCTCATTCTGATCCTGTGGTATGGATGGTTCACTTAATTGCAATACCATCATATCCTTGTTGGCTAGAGCTTGAGCTGAAAAAGCGCTGGCCGTCCCATATGGACCATCTATAAGAAATTCATTCGGGGAAAATCCATGGGTCTGGATTACTAACGGGTATTTATGGCCTGTTTTGAAATAGGGGGGATATAGAAGTCCCGCATTCCATTTTCTCCCCTTACTATCTATCCAATGAATTTCTTCTGTTTTCCCAAATGTTAGATTCCGAAACTGTGGGTTTAAATCTGTAATAATTTTTTTGCGTCCGGTTAATCTATCCCGCGCCATAATTTCTGGAGGGGTATTTAGACCTTGATGAATTGAAAGGATGAGATGTGAACTGTGATCTGGATTTTCCATCTTTGGCGGCGCAACCACTTGGACCCATTCTCTGTTCTCCTTCACAAAAAGCTTGTCCGGCAGACTTTCCCAATGGTCAGTCACTTGCTCGATTCTTAGTAGCCCATTTGGTTTCATATTAAACTGGAGGAATTGGCCATTTGAAATAGTATTATCTTCCATTGAATTTGGACCTCTGTAAGCTGCCTTCACCAAATGATGTGTGATTGGTGTGATCGTTCCAGTGTCGATATTATATTCAACCGTTGAAAATGTCTGACTGCGGAGCTGTCGCTCCTTTTTATCTTTAAAATTAAGAGGTAATGCGGTGTTGGCTAGGATCACACTCTTACTATTTTTCAGCCAATGAACACCGATATTGCCGCCAACATAGAGCCCGGTGGGTGCATTGAAAACAGGCCTGATCTTTCCGGTTGATATGTCCAAAAGACTGAACTGTGTTAAAAAATCTTCCCGGGGAAGCATGGTGTTCTCATCAAAATCTTTGAAAGCATGCCGGTAAAAATCATTTTTCAGATAATCATAACCATTCAGCCATAATTCGGGTGGGCTCTTGTTTGTTGTAAGGACGATTGCTTGTTTTCCATCCGGCGAAAGCCAGATATCCGTTGGGAAAAAACCAGAATTAACCTGTCCTACAGTTTGCAAATCCTCCGAGTGGCCTATCTTTTGTATATAATATTGAACTGCGGGCATGGGAAATTCCCAATCTCGATCAATAATATACTGCATATTCTTTAGGCCGACCAGATAACTTGCTTTAGCACGATCTTTATTATGCTGGCTAATTGTTGAAGCATAGATGATTCTTTGTGAAGCTGTATTGATTGCAAAGCTTGTAATTTTTCTTGGATGGTTTGTGAGCTTTTGCATCGTTCCAGAGTGAATATCAAGTTTATAGACCTGCCCACCTGTTTTATCTTCTTCAGCGTCGAAATAGCCAATGAAGGCAAGGGTTTTGCTGTCCTCAAGCCATATTGTTTTCTGGAACGGCATATCATTATGTGATGTGGAGACCTTAGCTAAGACCTTAGCTTCAGGCAGGTTTGGTTTTATCCCTTGTGCATCTTTCTGATTTAAAAACGTTAGCACCTGATCGGATCGATATAGAATAAGTTTATAATCATTCTTGCCAGTGACAAGGTTGCCTGTTCTGGTTGCCAGGATAAAGTACTTTCCGTCCGGGGATGTCTTGATGTTTTCTGGATAAAATGCTGAAAGTGCCACATCAGGGTCAACAAGTCTGACCATGTTGATGGAATCTTCAACCTGAAAAGGTCTTTTTATTTCGCTTTCGAGGGCGAAGGAATGCCGACTGAAACAAACAAATATAATCGTGATCATAAATACGAAATGGGTAATCATGCTGAGTTCCTGTTGATCGAAGCTGATCAACTTTCTTCCGTCAAAATTTCTTAAGCATGACAGAAGAAAGTCGAGATACAGTTACCGAATTGTCAAAGTGGAAAGGGGAGTGTTACCATTTCCGGGTAATCTGAAAGGCGATAAAGCGGCCCCGTGCCGTGGCATTATCCGGGTCAAAATTTCTATTGGCCCCGGAACTTCCCTTTACAAAAGGCGGATCCTGATCCAGGAGGTTTTGGACGCTGAGTGAAAAAACTGTATTCTCTAACCAGGGGCTGTCATACTGGTCTCCTGTGTCGTAGCTGAGATTCAGGTCGATAGTTGTCCATGAACTGACATCTACGATAGGTTCAACTCTCACGTCTTTATAGGGCCCAATATGAGTGATTTGTATGTTTGTCGCAAAGCCATCCCTGTTCCAGGAAATGCTGCTGTTTATCTTGATCGAGGCAGGATTATTGACCGTATCTATCACATCGACAGGGGTAGTCGTTTCAAGTAACTGTTCATCTTTTTCGAATAGATAAGTGCCATTGAGAGCGAAATCAAAATTACCAATGTTGGTGTCTAAATTATAGAAAATCGAAAAATCCAACCCGCTTGTATTCACAGAGGCAATATTGCGAAGCTGTCGATTAAAAACAATTTCTACATCTGCAGGGTCGAAGGATGAAAAATTGAAAAAATCGGGTATAGACGTCCAAAAATCAATGAATGCCTGATCAGGATTTTTCGTCAGGAGCGGTGCAAATTTGGGATCTGTAAAGCCATCAAAAAAACCACCGGGATCTTTAATCCGGCTCTTAAATTTTATATTGAAATAAGTAAGACTAATATTCAAGCCGGGGATAGAATCAGGCTTGATATCAAAACCAGCGGTCCATGTTGATGCGGTCTCGGGCTGAAGGGCTGAATTGTTACCGAACACCAGCAAGCCCGGTATATTTTGCGCCGGTTTGTCAGGATCCGGAATGCTGAGCAGGAATGCTGACAGATTATTTTCTGATAACTCCTGAAGTAAGGGAGCTCTGAAAGATGTGCTGTATGTTCCCCTCAAGTTGAAGCCATTGACCGGTGCCCAGAGTAATCCAAATTTTGGGTCTGTTGATGATCCAAAATCGCTATAATGTTCATATCGTGCGGCCAATGTTACTTCCAGCCGCTCAAATCCAGGCCGCCTGTTGTCATCGCTGATAAGAGGTGCAAATATTTCACCATAAATAGCGTAAATATCTCTATTGGTATTTACGGAAATTATTGGCCACTCAAACTGCTCTCGTCGGTATTGCCCACCAATCGCACTCTTTACATCTCCTCCTGCTATATGAAATAAAGTTCCGTCTGCTTTGGCTTCCAAAACTCTTACATCAGAACTGATTTTTTGATCTTCGACCTCTCTGATCGGGGTGTCTGTTGGATTAAATGGAACAGCGAAAATTTGGCTTGGATTAGATGTTTTATTTTGATTGTAGGTGCCCAACAACTCGCCCTGCCAGCTATTGCCAATGGATGTCTGTAGGCCAATTGTTGCACCATATTGTTGAGAACGTGCAGCCGTAAAACTGGTTTCCGGGGCAAACTGATTCCCTATAAACTGCTCGCTTTCACGGGAGCTGTAAAAAGCAGTTCCCTGAATTTCAATTTTTTCTGTAAGGGCCTCTCTTGCTTTTACAAAAATGCTGTGTCGAATTTGTTTTGCGAGCAGGTCGGTCGGATCTGGGGAGTCCTTTGTAAAACTGCGGTCTTCGGAATCCAGTGGGCTGCGTTGGTAGTATTCATAACTGATCAGGCCGTTACCGCCTTCCCAGGCCTTGCCAAAAATCTGTCCAATTTGTAGCTCATCGCTACTGCCTTCGGTGACCGTGCCATATCGTACCCGAGTTTCAGCACCTTCATAATCTTCCCGCAATCTGAAATTTACAACGCCACCAACCGCATCTGACCCATAGATTGCAGAAGCGCCGTCCGGCAATATTTCCACCCGTTCTATGGCTGTTAGGGGAATTATAGAAATATCAACAAATTCTCCGAAACCGGCGGCAGCCATACGATGGCCATCTAACAATACAAGGGTTGATCCGGTTCCAAGGCCGCGCAGATTAATACCCGTGCCATTTCCAATATTCAAACCGGCACTATTCGCGCCCGATATGCCGCTGTTCCCATCCGATGCACCTCCCCCAAAAACCTGCGGCAGTGTACGCATGAATTGTGGGAGAGTTGACAGGCCGGTTTTATCTATATCCTTCCGGTCGTAAATAAAAACGGGGGAAGCTGATTTGGCACCGCGAATGTGAGAGCCAGTGGTGACGATTTCTTCCAGTTCGATAAATTCATCCTGCTTTTCATCTTCTTCGTAGACGGCGAGATTATCCTGATAATTTTCACCCGCCTCATTGGAAATTTTCCTGAAATCTGACTTTTCCGATGCATACACACCTTTAACATCTGTTTTTAAACGAGTACTGTTTTTGCCGGATTGCTTGCGGATATAAAAATTGCCCTTGTTGTCTTCCTCAACCATATAACCACTGCCGCTCAGAAGTTGTTGCAGTACTTCCCGTGTAGTAAAACGGCCCTGTACCGTAGAGGACTTCTTGCCCCTTAACAGTTCAGGGTTATAAATAATGCTGACTTTCCTCTGCTGGGCAATCTGGAGCAGCGCGGCCCCCAAATCTGTCTGTCCAATATTGATTTGCTGTTTTTCGTCAGCGTGAACTATGGAAACCTGGACGGTCCCGGCCATAATGATGGCACTTGCCGTTGTCAGGGCGAGTGTCCTGAACTTATTTCTTTTTCTCGCCAATTGTGCTATGTCTTCCCTATACATTTTCTTCGTCCTTTTATTTTATTCAAGAATTAACTTTGCTGTGTCTGGAAGAACGAAATACATATTTTTATTCTGCTAGTGTTCTGATAAAATTGATAGAATAGAGGGCTTCTCACCATTTTTTACTACAGAAGCCTGTTTTTTTCTTATCATCACGTGATAAATTATTTACCCCTTGCATCCAATTGTAAATGGGGACTGTATCCGGCAATTATGGTGGGAACCCGCCATTGTACTGTCCCCTGTTTTAGTAATATCATAACCTGATACTTAAAATAGCGGAAGCATTTCGATTTTAGTGTGACCAATGTAAAATACAGGTCAGGCCTGAAAATAATGGGGAAACAGGAGTATGGAACTTTGTCAGATGTCAGTGAAAAGGCTTCCTTGATCAGAACCGGGCTGGATTTGCCTGCGCAAAATGAAATGCAAAGCCTTTACGACGAATATCATGCGCCGCTGGTGAGTTTCTTTGGCCGCAAACTCCCAAGGGATGAAGACCCCGAAGATATGGCGCAACAGGTTTTTATCAAGCTGGTTGAAGCCATCAAACATACCGAGGCCGTTTTCTCACGTAATTTTATATTTGTCGTTGCCCGCAATGCACTGATTGACCGCCTGAGGTGGCGCAAGTCTCACCGTATTGATGAACATGATGCGGTTGAAGATAGTGTGATCAGCAGTGATGCGCCTTTACCGGATAGAATACTTCAGGGGAAACAGGAATTGGACAGGTTTTTCGGGCATCTAGATAATTTGCCGTTACGGTGCAGGCAGGTGTTCCTGTTGCACCGGGTTTATAATATGCCACAGAAAGATATTGCCAAACATCTGGGCATATCACTCAGTACGGTTCAAAAACATATGATGAATGCCATGGGAAAACTTCAGGACAGCCTCCGAAACGGGAGAAGTTTATAATGGTGCAAAAACCGGATAATGCAACTCCCGAGAAGATAACCAATGAGGCGCGGGCCTGGTTTATCGAAATCCATTACGGGGAAAAAACACCTGACCGGCAACAGAGGTTTGAAGACTGGCTGGCAAAGGACCCCCGCCATCCGAAAAGCTATAATGAGGTAAAGGACTTTATGCAGAAAACGGAAGTCTTTACCAGTGACCCCCTGTGTCAGAAAAAATACCATGACCTGCTGCCGGAAAAACTGAGAGAGCCAAATAGTTCTGCCGAAAATATAGTAGCCTTCAAACAGCCAACCCGGGAAGCCCGCCAACCCACGCCCAAAGCCCCTTTCTACAGAAGGCGGTTTTTCCTTGGGTCTATGGCCGCCTCAATATTTCTGCTGCTGAGTGTTTCTGTTGTCTCCCAATATTTTCTGAGCGCGAACATATACCAGACCGCAATTGGCGAGCAGAAGACGGTTGTTCTCGCCGACGGCTCCACAGTGAAACTCAATACAAACACGAAAATTGATGTTGATTTCTCGGCCCTGAACAGATCTGTGACACTTGAGCATGGACAGGCCTATTTCATCGTCGCCAAAGACAGGCAACGCCCCTTCATCGTGCATTTTGACAAGGGCACAGTCACGGCTCTCGGTACGGAGTTTGATATCTACAACAAAGGCCCCGAAGTCATTGTCAGCCTGGTGGAAGGGACAGTAAAGGTCCATAGCCTTCCATCACAACCAGCCTTAACCGGGAAAGCACCAGAAATAGAAACTGCGCCTGAAGATATTATCATGGTGGCTGAGGATGACAGAATATCTGGCGCACAAATTACCCTGTCGGCACAAAATATATCCCCGGTGATTAAAACCGATAACAAACTGATTAATGCCTGGCAGCAAAAAAAGATGATCTTCCGGGACAAGACGTTGGCCTATATCCTGACCGAGATAAATCGCTACTCAACGCAAAAAATTATCCTCGGCCAGCCTGAACTGGCAGATGAAGTGATCAGCGGCGTTTTCCCGACTGAAAGCAGCAAAGCACTGGAAATCATCAATAAATACTTTGGCTTCACAGCAACGCTCAACAATCGGAATGAAATAATTCTGGCACGGGCGGACTGAGACCTGATTTTATAGATCATGGTTCAAACCGGAAATCCACTGATAACTGTTGATTATCAATAGATTGACCTGTTTCCAGCAAAAAAGTTAACCTATTGCAGGCTTTGCCCAGGCGTGAAATTCATCAATAGATATGCGCCAAAACCGATAAATCTATTTTATGCGTTAAATCCGATATTGCTATTTTATCGGAAATAGCGCATAATGTATCAGGAGAAAAAGATGAAAGACCTGATACGTACCCCTAAACAGCTGGGTAACCTTATACGCACCGCTCGCAAAAAAGCGGGCTTGAGCCAGAGTCAGCTTGGTGAGATGACCGGTTTGCGTCAGGAAACCATTTCGCTAATCGAAAACGGTAATCCCGCCACACGAATAGACAGCATATTGAGTGTGGTTGCAATGCTCGAACTCGATCTTGACCTTGGCCGTCGCAAAAAGTCAGCAGACTTCGATTATGAGGGCATCCTGTAATGGGGCGAAAAAAAAGCTATATCCCGCTGGATGTTTATATTGGTCAGCGCATTGTCGGCCAGCTCGGACGTGACAGCGGCGGAGCTTACAGTTTCCAATATAGCCCCGAATGGCTTTCATGGGAAATGAGATTCCCCATATCACTCTCCCTGCCTGTCAGGGCAGACCGCTACACAGGGCAGACGGTTATCAATGTCTTTGAAAATCTGCTTCCCGATCATGATGGTATCCGCCGCCGTGTTGCAACAAAGGTCGGCGCGACAGGCACCGATGCCTTCAGCATGCTTTCAAAAATTGGCCGAGACTGTGTTGGTGCCATGCAATTCCTGCCAGAGGGGTCAAGCTTTGAGCCATCCGGGAAAATTGAGGGACGGGAATTATCAGTTGCTGAAATAGAAAAGATACTCAATAATCTTGGCATAGCACCCCTGGGATTGGGTGAAAATGACGCTTTTCGGATTTCGATTGCCGGAGCTCAGGAAAAAACAGCACTTCTTTATCATGACGGGAAATGGCTGGAACCCCATGGTCCCACGCCGACCACCCATATCATCAAGCCACAAATCGGGAAACTGGATAATGGCATTGATCTGTCCGACAGTGTTGAAAACGAGCATTTCTGTCTGAAGCTTCTCTCTGAATTTGGATTACCAACCGCAAAAACTGAAATTACGCAATTTGGCGAAAAAAAAGCACTGATTATCGAACGTTTTGATCGGCACCGGGCAAAAGACAGGCGTCTTATCCGCTTGCCGCAAGAGGACTTGTGTCAGGCCCTGTCCGTACCCCCTACCCTCAAATATCAGGATAGCGGCGGCCCCGGTATTGTTGACATTGCAAAACGTCTTAATAACAGTGACACGCCGGAAGAAGACCGTCTGACCTTTTTTAAGGCCAACATCCTGTTCTGGCTTATGGGAGCAACAGACGGGCACGCCAAAAACTTCAGTATATTTATAGGTCCTGGCGGCACCTTCCGCCTCACGCCCTTATATGATGTTCTGACCATCCAGCCGTCATTCGACAAAAACCATATTGACCGAAAACAAATGCGCATGTCGATGAGCGTTGGCAGACGCCGTCGTTATCGAGCGTTTGATATTTCAGGGAAGGATTTTGTCTTCACCGGGCAAAAAGCGGGTTTCTCTGAAAAACAGATCAAGAACATTATTGAAGCTATAGAGCATGAGTGGCAACCTGCTTTTTACAGGGCCTGCGCTGACCTGAACAAAGACTTCCCCGATCATTTGCTGGACAGCCTGAGTAATGCCTTTAAAATGAGAATACCGCAGCTGAGAACGCCAGTCCGATGATATAATATTTAGTGGTCGGGGGAAGAGAAACGCGTCCTTGTTTCTGAAATGTGGTAGCGCCTTTTCCTGTCGGCTTGCATGATGTAGCAATTATTGCTACAATTCATAAATGTTATAATCATAGGAGTAAATATAATGGTACGAAATCCAAGCATTTCGTTAACGGATAATATCCAGAAAGAAATTTCAGCTTTAATAGAAACAGGCCGCTTTCAGAATATGAGCGAGGCCATGCGAGCAGGGGCGCGTTTGTTGATTGATAAGGAAGCACAACGCAGTGCAGTTATTAAAAGGCTTGAGGCCGCAGTAGATGAAGCCTTGGAGAGTGAAATAGTAGAAAATTTTGACGTAGATGATTTTATAGCCAGGAAAAATAAACAATGGCAGGGTAAATAACCCATGACAAAAATTGTTTGGCGGCAGTCGGCGATAAATGACCTTGATCAGATATTTGATTATATTGCAGAAGAGGCACCAGATAGAGCCGTGAGCTTTACAAATACTTTGAAAGAAAAAGCGACATTTCTTGCAGAAAACCCCCGTATTGGTGAAACTAAACTGCCCGGACACCCTTCTGTGCGGGTATTCCCATATCAAAATTATCTGCTACTTTTCAGGCCTCTTGACAAGATTAAGGGGATAGAGCTTTTGAGGATTATTCATGGCGCACGGGATTACATGAATACATACACTGAATAATACGCGGATGATGCCCCCTACTCTAAACGTGTTCCTATGAACACGTGCAATGGTATGGGGTAATAAACACTGGCATGTACATTTTACCTTTACACTTAAAATCAACCAACAGTTAACCCCTGCCCACGACACTTATGGTCACATAGAGTAAATATGACGCAGCCTCGTTGCTTAATGAAATATTCGGGCTAGCCGGGGAGAACAGACCTCTCGCCTTCAGGGCATTTCCCCTGACTTACTCCAGCGGGGCAAGCAGCCATGTAATATCTTGTTCACTCAGCTGTTTGGCGGGGTCGGCCTTGC
>JALSHF010000202.1 GCA_026982375.1 Emcibacter sp.
AATGGCGCTTCTTAAGAGGAGCTATGCCGGCCAAATGGATTTTTCCAGAGCCAGCGCCATCGCGCGGTCTGAACTTTCCTGATCTTTATCCACGGGCCTTTATCCATGGGCGTTTTCATATTTCCTGTTGTTTTGAAGCTCTTTAATTAAAACCTTTGCGGAGTGATATAGTTTATGGGGTTTACGCCTGATTTTCTGGATGAAATACGAAACCGTATCCCGGTAAGTGATATTGTAGGACGCCGTGTTAAACTTGCGCGCAAGGGGCGGGAAAGCACGGGTTTATGCCCGTTTCATAATGAAAAAACCCCTTCCTTCACGGTTAATGATGACAAGAGTTTTTATCATTGTTTTGGCTGCGGGGCGCACGGCGATATCATAAAATTTGTCATGGAAACTGAAGGCTTGAGCTTTCCGGAAACTGTTGAGCGACTGGCCGGGCAGGCCGGCCTTACCATGCCGGAATACAGCCCCGAAGACAGGAAACGAACAGACCAGCGTAAATCCCTGTATGATGTGATGGAAATGGCGGCCAAATATTTTGAAGCCCAGCTTGTCTCGCAGGCGGGATCAGAAGGTCTGGGTTATTTTACCCGCCGAGGGCTTGCCCGTGACACCGTGAAGAAATTCCGGCTGGGCTATTCACCGCAAGGGCGCACGGCCCTTAAAGATAGCTTGATGAGCCGCGAGGGCATCACCGAAGATATGCTGGTTGAGGCCGGGCTGTTGATCAGGCCTGAAGATGACGCGGGAACAGCTCTGCCCAGTTATGATCGTTTCAGAGGGCGGGTTATATTTCCGATCACCGACCGGCAGGGCCGTGTGGTGGCCTTTGGCGGGCGGGCTTTAAGTGAAAATGCCAAGGCGAAATACCTGAATTCACCGGAAACGCCGTTGTTCCATAAAGGCCGTCTGCTCTATAATTTGTCGGGCGCGAGAAAGTCATCCTATGATCAGGGCCGCGTTCTGGTGGCGGAAGGCTATATGGATGTTATTGTCATGGCACAGGCCGGTTTTACCAACGCTGTGGCCCCTCTGGGGACAGCCGTGACGGAGGAACAGATCGCCGAGCTATGGCGGCTTGCGCCGGAACCTCTCATGTGTTTTGACGGGGACAAGGCCGGTATTCGGGCCTCCTACAAGGTTGCCGAGCGGGCCTTGCCGTTGCTTAAAGCCGGACATTCCCTGCGTTTTGTTCATTTGCCGGAAGGGGAAGACCCCGACAGCTTCATCAGTGGTCAGGGGGCGAAGGCGTTCCGTGAGCTTTTGGATCAGGGGCAGCCGCTTGTGGATACGCTTTGGGAGATGAAAACCAGGAATGTCGCGGCAGATACGCCAGAGCAGCGCGCGGGCCTTGAGCAATCCTTGTCAGAAACCCTGTCTGAAATCCGTAATAAAACCATACGTGGTTATTATGACAAGGCCTTTCAGGAGCGTTTGTCAAAGCTTCTGGGGCCGGCGTTCGTTGCGGATCATTCGCTGGAAAATCTTGCCCAGAATCAGGCTTATAAAAAGAATCACACTGAATATTCTCACAAAGCATACCCGGGTAAATATAAAGCAAAGCGATCTGAAGCCGGTATGGGTATAAAAAAACTTAAAGATACCGCTATTCTTAAAACAGAGAAAACAGCAGGGATTAAACGCGAAAGGCTATTGATTCTAACGGTTTTGAACCATCCATGGATGTTGAAAAAGAATCATGAAGAATTTGCGACAGCAGATTTCGAATCAGGGGAGCTTGACAAGTTGCGGTGCGAGATAATAGATGTATCACTTCGCGAATCGAACCTTGAACGCAAAAGCCTGTATCGCCACCTGTTTGAAATGGGATATGGCAGGGCATTGGAAGTCATATTTGAACAAGGTGAATTTAAAGCCGAATGGTTCGCATGGCCCAACGCTGCTCCAGAAGATGTGGAGCAGGGGTGGTTTCATGTGGTTAATCGGTATCGCCGCGTTTCGGATCTGGAAAAAGATTTGAAAGCGGCGGAAATGGAATTGGCTGAAAATATGACTGAAGAGGTATATGCCCGTTTTCTGGCATTGAAAACGGCGCTGGAAAATGCCAAAGGTAATGAAGCCAGTATAGATGGATATGGAATAGCCTCGGGAAGAGAGAAACTTACCTGAGCTAACATCGTTTTTTTGGTTGTTAAGGCCGAATAATAGCGAACCAACGGGATTTGAGGGTTTATAAATGGCCGATAAAGCGGTTAAGACAGAAAATAAGTCAACGTCAAAACAAGATGACACCACGGATAGTCCCCTGATCGATTCGTCACAGGATAGTATCAAAGAAATGATCGCCGCTGCGAAGA
This sequence comes from Emcibacter sp., assembly GCA_026982375.1. Taxonomy (GTDB): domain Bacteria; phylum Pseudomonadota; class Alphaproteobacteria; order Sphingomonadales; family Emcibacteraceae; genus Paremcibacter. The sequence goes on from JALSHF010000202.1 coordinate 2,322, forward strand.
AGCGGGGATATATCACCTATGATACCTTGAATGCAGCCTTGCCGCAGGGGGAAATGTCGTCGGAAAAAATCGAAGATATTATGACCATGTTGTCTGAAATGGGCGTGAATGTGGTTGACGAGGCGGACAGCGAGGACGCTGAGGAAGCGCCAGCCAAAAAAGCGGTTAAGAAAAAAAAGGACGCTGAGGGCAGCGATAAACCGCCCGCCAAAGTGGCTGCGGACCGTACCGATGATCCGGTTCGTATGTATCTGCGGGAAATGGGCAGCGTGGAACTTCTGTCCCGAGAAGGCGAAATTGCCATCGCCAAACGCATTGAGGCGGGCCGTGAAACCATGATCGCAGGGCTTTGTGAAAGCCCCCTTACATTCCGGGCTCTGGTCGAATGGGCCGAGATGCTCGAAGCCGAAGAAATTCTTCTGCGTGATGTGATTGACCTTGACGGCATGTATGGTATCGACCCTTCCGTAGAGAGTGAAACGGCCGGAAAAGAAGCCGAGAAAGCAGAAACGGGTGATGAAAAAACTGCCGATGACCCCAACAAGGATAAAACAGAAGGTAATTCCGAAGAAGAAGCCAGCACCGGGGGCAGTGAAAATGAAGAAGCGTCTTCCAGTGACGATGATGAAGACGATGATGATAATGACAGCTCCGTTTCACTCGCGGTTATGGAAGAAGCCTTAACGCCGCAAGTGCGGGAAATTTTTGACAATATTCGCAAGGTCTATAAAAAATTCGCTAAACTTCAAGACGGCCGCCATGCGGCAAGCTTGACGAGTGAAGCCTTGGGCGCATCGCAAGAAAAACGGTATCGTAAACTTAGCGATGAGCTGATTGTTCTGATGAAGAGTTTGCGTTTGAATAATAACCGGATTGATGCCCTGTTAGAGCAGCTATATTCGCAGAATAAACGTTTAGTGGCTCTGGAAGGAAAAATGTTCCGTCTGGCAGAGCGTTATAAAATTAAACGTGAGGCTTACCTGAAAAGTTATCAGGGCCGGGAATTAGAGCCGGGCTGGATCGATTCCGTTGCAAAAAATTCAGGCAAAGGCTGGTCTGAATTTGCCCTGCGCGAACGGGAAGTGGTTGGCAACATGCGCGGGCAGGTGGTTGATATTTCTCAAGAAGTCGGCCTTCCGGTTGGTGAATTCCGCGTGATCGTAAATATGGTGCAAAAGGGCGAAAAAGAAGCCCGCATTGCGAAAAAGGAAATGGTTGAGGCCAACCTGCGTCTGGTTATCTCCATCGCCAAGAAATATACCAATCGGGGCCTGCAGTTCCTCGACCTTATTCAGGAAGGGAATATTGGTTTGATGAAGGCGGTGGATAAATTTGAATATCGCCGGGGTTATAAATTTTCCACCTATGCCACATGGTGGATCAGGCAGGCCATCACACGCTCTATTGCGGATCAGGCGCGGACCATCCGTATTCCTGTGCATATGATTGAAACCATTAACAAACTTGTGCGTACCGGCCGCCAGATGATGCATGAAATTGGCCGCGAAGCAACGCCCGAAGAACTGGCGCAGCGCCTGAGCATGCCCCTTGAAAAAGTGCGCAAGGTGATGAAAATTGCCAAGGAGCCGATCTCCCTTGAAACGCCCATTGGCGATGAGGAAGACAGCCATCTTGGGGATTTTATCGAAGACAAGAATGTCATCCTGCCTGTGGATAGTGCCATTCAGGCCAATCTTCGGGATACGACGACGCGGGTTCTGGCGTCACTGACACCGCGAGAGGAACGGGTGCTGCGGATGCGTTTTGGTATCGGTATGAATACGGATCATACCCTGGAAGAGGTTGGCCAACAATTCTCGGTCACCCGCGAGCGCATCCGGCAAATCGAAGCCAAAGCTCTGCGTAAATTAAAACACCCGAGCCGTTCACGGCAGCTGAGAAGCTTTCTGGATACTTAGGTTTTGGTGCCATAAGGCGGCCGCTTTATGGGCCTGTTAAAAAAAATCGGGGAAGTGTCATTCTTCCCTGTATTCTTGGATAATAATCTGCTATTCCCCTATTTATCTCTTTCGAGAGGGTCTGTAGCTCAGTTGGTTAGAGCTAGCCGCTCATAACGGCTCGGTCGTAGGTTCGAGTCCTACCAGACCCACCATTTTTCTTTTATTTTATGAGTTTATAATGGTTTTTCCGGGCGAGTGTTGCCTTGAAATATTGCCGCGTAATTTTATCCGTTAGATTAATGTTGGATAAATGTTCATATTGATATAAAAAGCACGCAAGAATATTTGTGAATAAAATATAATCATGTGTCATGCGCGCAAAAATGAAAAGGCATCAGCTATAATGATGATGAGGAAGTTTACAGTTCGGTGGGGGGCGGCGATTTTTTCTCTCTTGATTTCATGCGGTTTGGTTCAGGCGTCGCCCTGGGCTGCTGTTGGCGACATGCAGCTCCGCAATGATGTTGAAATACTCGCCCGTCATGGGGTAATTTCCGGCCCGGTAAACAGCTGGCCCATATCATGGAAGCAGATCACCCGTAACCTGTCGCGCACATCAGAGATGGATTTGCCGCCCTATGTCCGCCACGCGGTAATGCGGGTGAAAGAAAAAATACCCGGTAAACTCCGCATGTCGGTCAGAATGCAGGCAACCAATAACCCGGCTATTGTCCGAGGCTTTGCAACGACGGCCCGCAACGATCTGGATGCGGTCGCGACCCTCGAATATAACAACAGCGATAGCGGCACGACCATTCATATTCAGGGCGGCTACCGCAAAGGTAACGGCGAGGATTACGCTCATCTGGACGGCAGTTACATATCACAAGACATTGGCAACTGGTCAGCCTATGCTGGCGCCTTTGACCGCTGGTGGGGGCCGGGCCGGGAAAGTACATTAATTCTCAGCAACAATGCCCGCCCCATGCCATCCGTCGGCCTGCGCCGGATAGAGCCCAAAGCATTTAAAACAAAATGGCTCAGCTGGATGGGCCCGTGGCAATGGGACATGTTTCTGGCAAAAATGGAAAAAGAACGTTTTATTGCCAATCCACTTTTTGTTGGTATGAGGCTCAGTTTTGAACCGATCAAGAATTTTGAAGTCGGACTGTCCCGAACACTTCAGCTTTGCGGGGAGGGCCGGCCCTGTGGATTTAAAACCTGGACTAATGCTCTGATCTCAGTTGGAGATTTAGATAATACAGGAACAGCCAACGAGCCCGGCAACCAACTAGCTAGTATTGATCTAGCCTATAGCATGGCAATAGGTAAAAATACTGCCCTAAAACTATATGCGGAAGGGACCGCAGAAGATCAAAATGTTGTTTTTCCCTTCCAATTTGCCAAATTACTAGGGGCATCAATATATGGCCCATTTGGCAATAAGGGATCCAGTTGGCGCATAACAACAGAGTACTCAGATACCATAAGTCGGAATGTCTGGTTGTTTGGTGAACAACGCAATAATGTTATATATGAACATTTTATATATAAGACAGGTTATAGGTATCAAGGCCGCCCATTAGGGCACAGTCTGGATAATGACAGCAGATTAATTAGTATAATAGCTCAATACCAAGATTCTAATAACTGGGAATATATTGTCAAATACCATAATGCTAAAATAAATGTAGATGGGACGGGAAATAACACAGTTTCTGTACTCAATAAGAAAATAGACATTTATGAAGCCTCACTGCAAGGTGATGTGGGATATGGAAATATTAAAGTTGATCTAGGGTATGCCAGTGATGGCATACCTACATTGGGAAATAATGGTTCTTTTAGGAGTGTCGGCGTTTCTTGGTCGATAAGATATTAATGGAATTATAAATTATAAGATGCGCATTTTTTAACTTTTATTGATTTTTTCTTTTATCGAGGTTTTATTTAATGAGTTTGAAAAAATGGGTTATACTCTCATTATTTTAATAGTATTTTGTGAATTTATATGGATTATGTAATCCTTGAACAGGGTGCAAGATTGAGTTTGGATGAGTAGCATTCAAAGATCAAATCAATTGATATTTGTGGGGCTGGAATAATATGACTATAGAGATTGTCACGTTCATTCGTGAACTATATCAAACAAATGAACCGATTTATTTGCATGAACCGCTTTTTATTGGCAATGAAAGGAGGTATGTCCTTGATGCTATTGATAGTACATTTGTCTCTAGTGTAGGGGAATATGTCGACCGGTTTGAGCAAGAATTTTACAATTATATTGGGACGGAGAACGCAGTGACCTGCGTGAACGGAACTGCTGCGCTGCATATCGCGCTAATTCTTGCAAATGTGGAGCAAGGAGATGAAGTAATTACGCAACCCTTAACCTTTGTAGCGACCTGTAATGCCATTAGCTATCAAAAAGCGTGTTCAGTTTTTGTTGATGTTGACAGAGATACAATGGGGTTGTCGCCGGATGCGTTAGAGGATTTTTTACTGCAAAATGCAATAGTTACCGAAAGTGGATGTCTGAATAAGACAACAGGACGAATAATTAAAGCCGTTATGCCGATGCATACCTTTGGTCATGCTTGTCGTATTGACGAAATTGCAACGATTTGTCAGAAGTGGAAAATCACTTTAATTGAAGATGCCGCTGAATCGCTTGGAAGTAAGTATAAAGGGAAGGAGCTTGGCACGTTTGGGGACATTGCAGCATTTAGTTTTAATGGTAATAAAATCATCACTACTGGGGGCGGCGGTATGGTCATTGCAAAGGATCCTGGCCTAATAAGGCGGGCGAAACACTTAACAACCACTGCAAAAATTCCCCATTCTTATAAGTTTATTCATGATGAAATTGGATATAATTATAGAATGCCTAACCTGAACGCTGCATTGGGATGTGCACAATTAGAGCAGATAGAAAAATATTTGAAGTTTAAGCGCCAAATTGCCAAAAAATACAGAGATTTTTTTTTAGATAGAGAGGAAATATTTGTAGATGAAATTAAAGAGGGCCAATCCAATTTCTGGTTAAATGCGATTATCCTTCAAAGCAAGAACAAGCGGGATGACTACTTACAAAATGTAAATGCTCAGAACGTCATGATACGCCCAATATGGACGTTAATGAATAAGCTTAAAATGTTTGCGCACTGCCAATCAGGGCCACTTGAAAATGCAGAATGGCTTGAAGATCGTGTAATAAATTTACCTAGCAGTGTAAGGTTATAGAAATATGCAATTTCGCAGAAAAATATGTGTCGTGACGGGAACCCGGGCTGAGTATGGCTTGTTAAAGGGCATCATGGCGCGCATTCAAGAAAGTGACTTTTCGGAACTTCAAATTATTGTTACCGGCACTCATTTGGTTGAAGAATTTGGTAACACGGTACGACAAATTGAGACAGATGGCTTCGTTGTCAGTAAAAAAATTGAAATGTTGTTGGCTAGTGATTCAGCGGTCTCTGTATCTAAATCTATGGCGTTGGCGCAAATTGGTTTCGCGGAAGTCTATGAAGAATTATCTCCAGATATTATCTTGTTGCTTGGAGACAGGTATGAAATTTTGGCGGCGGCCAGTGCGGCATTAATATCTCGTCGACCATTAGCTCATATTCATGGCGGTGAGGTAACAGAAGGGGCGATGGATGAATCAATTCGACATGCTATAACAAAAATGGCCCATATACATTTTTCTTCCACTCAAGAATATAGGAACCGTATTATTCAAATGGGCGAAAATCCGGATAATGTTTTTCATGTCGGCGCTCCCGGATTGGATCATATAAATAATCTCAGTCTATTAAATCTCGCGGAATTATCTGCATCATTAGATTATACTTTAGATAAACCATTTGCTGTCGTGACATATCACCCGGTGACATTACCTAACCAGTCGAATTTAGAAACATTAAATTCTCTGCTAGATGCTTTAGGGCAGTTCTCTAACATGCAATTCATTATAACATATCCCAATGCCGACACCTTCGGCAGACAGTTGATTGATCGTTTAAAGGAATTTGGAGCACAGAATGAGCATGTATTATTAGTGCCTTCATTAGGTCTCTTAAAGTATTTGAGCGCGGTTAAAAATTCAAAATTCGTTATCGGCAATTCATCAAGTGGCATAATCGAAGTGCCTTCATTAGGCCGGCCATCTGTCAACATTGGCGACAGACAGAAAGGTAGAATTTCCGCAGAGAGTGTTATTCATTGTGGTGAGAATATTAAAAGTATTACGGCGGCAATCAAAGAAGCAATTTCAGATGACTTTCAAAAACAGGTGAGCACTGTTGTCAATCCTTACGCTAAAGGCAATGCTGCGGATCAGATTTTTCAACGATTACTCAAAGTGGACTTGGAGAATATCATTCGCAAACCATTTTTTGACCTACCAATAAACCGCACTGCTCAGGAGGAAAGATAATGACAGTTAAAATAATAGCTGAGGCTGGTGTGAACCATAATGGTGATATTGGCCTTGCAAAGGAGCTTGTGGAAGCAGCGGCGAAAGCTAAAGCTGATATTGTGAAGTTTCAGACATTCAAAGCAGATAAGCTGGTCACAAGAACAGCTGAAAAAGCACAGTATCAAAAAAATAACTGTAATACTGACGAAAGTCAGTATGAGATGCTCAAAAAGCTTGAGCTTAATGCAGATATGCATTTCGAGATAATTGATTGTTGTAAGAAAAATAATATTCAATTTCTCTCAACAGCTTTCGATCATGACAGTCTTGAATTCTTAACCAGAATCATAGATCTAAAACAGCTTAAAATTCCTTCAGGAGACCTCACGAACGCTCCGTTACTGTTGGCTCATGCCAGAACGGGGTGCGATTTGATCGTGTCCACTGGAATGGCCACTCTTGGTGAGGTGGAACTGGCACTGGGAGTTATTGCGTTTGGTTTGGTCTCTCCACCTTTGTCCAAACCAAGCTTGTCTGCTTTTAACGAAGCTTATTTCTCCAAAGATGGCCAAAAAAAACTTCGAGACAAGGTTACACTATTGCATTGCACATCGGACTATCCAGCACCAGTTGAAGAAGTGAACCTGAGAGCAATGAGCAGCTTGTCGGGCTCGTTTAAGCTTAAGGTGGGCTATTCAGATCATACACTTGGTATTATCGTTCCTGTGGCAGCAGTGGCTTGTGGGGCCCAAGTCATAGAAAAGCATTTTACCTTGGATAGAAATATGGAAGGGCCTGATCATAAAGCTTCTTTGGAACCCGATGAACTTAAAGATATGGTTGAGGCGATTAAGGTCGTCGAAAAAGTTATGGGTGACGGTATAAAAATGCCTCAGGCATCTGAGTTGGATACTATGCGGGTTGCCCGTAAGAGTCTCGTGGTGGTTAAAGCAATAAAAAAAGGAGAAAAATTTTCCGAAGAGAATATTGCAGTTTTACGCCCTGGAACTGGCCTGTCACCTTTTCAATATTGGGAGACGATAGGTAAAGCAGCAACGCGAAATTTAAAATCGGGTGAGGTTCTTACATGAAAATTGGATATTTCGCAGATGGACCGTGGTCGCATAAAGCTTTAGAGGCGCTCCTAAGAAACGAACATGAAATATGCTTCATTGTTCCAAGATATGATACTCAAGACCTTATTTTAAAT
>JALSHF010000203.1 GCA_026982375.1 Emcibacter sp.
CATTCGAAAGAATTTTTCGATGATTTATGGCAGACGATCTCAAGCGGAAAAGTCTGGCACGGGAGCATCTGTAACAGAAATAAAGAGGGTCATGAATATTGGGTAGAGGCCACGATTGTCCCCTTTCTGGACAAGCGCGGCAAGCCGTATAAATATGTTTCTGCGCGCACCGATATTACATCCCTTATGCAAAGCGAAGAAAGGCTGAACAGAAGTCAGGTATTTGCCAGGATGGGGAACTGGGACTGGAATATCGCCACAGATGAAATTTTCTGGTCTGACCGTGTCTGGGACATTCTGGGCCTTGAAAAAGAAGATGTTAAACGCGATGACAATCGTTTTCTGACGTCCATACATCCCGAAGATTATCAAATGATGAAAGAGGCGGTGGACAGCTGCTTAAAGCATGGCAGTGAATTAAATGTTGAACATCGCGTGATATGGCCGGACGGCAGCATACATTGGGTGCAGCAGTTTGGTGATATTGTACGAAACAGGGATGGCGAGCCCTTGAATATGCTAGGCGTCATGCAGGATATTACGGAACGCGTCAGGATGGAAGAGAAGATGGCGCGGCAAAGAGCCTTGCTTGATATGTTGCATCATTCAACAACGGATTTTGTGGTGAACGGCGATTTTCGGGCCGCTATGAATGATATGTTAAAAGCACTTTTAAAACTCACCGGCAGTGAGTTTGGCTTTGCGGGGGAAGTGATTTTCAAGGACGATGGCCAACCCTTTTTGAAAACCCATGCCATTACGGATATCTCGTGGGATGCGCAAAGCAGAATCCGGTATGAAAGCGGATTGGAAAACGGGTTTGAATTTCATAAGCTTGATAACCTGCTTGGGAGCGTAATGACTTCTCGCGCAGCTGTTTTAAGCAATGATCCGGCATCAGACCCACGTTCCGGTGGTTTTCCTGAAGGGCATCCGGCTATGAATTCTTTTCTTGGGGTGCCTGTTTTTTATGGCAATGACCTTGTGGGTATGTATGGGATAGCCAATCGTAAAAATGGCTATGACAAGGATATTCAGGATTTTTTACTGCCGCTTGATATTACCTATGGGGCGATGATACATTCCAGCCGCATGGCGAAGAAAGAAGAGGAAAACCGGCTTGCGTTAATTGAAGCCCGCGAAGAGGCCTTGATGGCGAACCGCGCGAAGTCACAATTTTTGTCAAGCATGTCTCATGAATTGAGGACGCCCATGAATGCGATCATGGGGTTTGGCCAGCTTTTGACGATGGAGGACGATCCCCCTCTGAATGGTTCGCAGCAGGAAAATGTTAACGAAATCGTCAAGGCAAGCCATCATCTTCTGGAACTGATAAATGAGGTTCTGGATTTGGCGAAGATTGAATCCGGGCGTATCGACCTTTCTGACGAACGGATCATACTGGCAGAGGTTCTGGTTGAATCTTTGCAGCTCATAATCCCGCTGGCACAAAAACGCGGCATTGATATTGGCTTGAATTATAATGGTGTGGATATTGCCTATGATCAGTTAAGGGAGGGGCAATGTGCTGTCCGCGGGGATCGGACCAGACTCAAGCAGATTTTTCTTAACCTGCTCAGCAACGCCATAAAATATAATTCAGAGAATGGCAAGGTGACCATTTCCTGTGACAGCACCAAGGGCACGGTAACCCGCGTTAGCATTTCAGACACGGGGCGGGGCCTCACGCCGGAAGAGCAAACGCAGCTCTTCAAGCCATTCATCCGTATTGGGGGTCAGCGGTCCGAGATCGAAGGGGTTGGCATAGGTCTTGTGATCACCAAAAAACTGACTGAACTTATGGGCGGGGCGATCGGCATGGACAGCCAAAAGGGCGAAGGCAGCACATTCTGGGTTGAATTCCCCAGCGACACATCCCAACCGCCGGAAAATACCCCTGTTTCTGATAGAGAAGATATGACGATGGGGCAAAATTTCTCAGAATTGGGCCATGAGCATACGATTCTCTATATAGAGGATAATCCAGCCAATTTGCGGTTGGTCACCCAGCTTCTTGGTCGGCGGCCTAATATTCATATGTGGAGCGCACATGAGCCTTTGCTGGGGCTTGAACTTGCGGCGGCGCATAATCCTGATCTGATATTGCTGGATATTAATTTGCCTAACATGAATGGTTATGAGGTCCTCAAACATTTGCAAAATAGAGAGGATACCCGGAATACGCCGGTGATTGCCATTAGCGCCAACGCCATGCCCGGTGACATCAAAAAAGGCATTGATGCTGGCTTTGATGATTATATTACAAAGCCGATCAACGTCAATGATTTGCTGGAAGCTATTGAGAAGGCTTTGGTCACTCAGAAAGAAGAGATAAAATGAAGACATCAAACGGAAATCTCAACACAGACCCTAAAAAGGCCTGCATCATGGTTGTCGATGATGAAGCGGCCAATGTTCGGCTGCTGGAAAAAATTCTGGCCGCCGCAGGATATGAGAATGTGATCAGCACGCAGGACCCGACCAAGGTTTTGTCATTACATCAGAAGTATGGCTGTGATTTAATTCTACTGGATCTTGATATGCCTGAACTGGATGGCTATGGGGTGATGGTTCAGATCAATGAGTGGACCAATAATAATCCACCGCCAATTCTGGTTTTAACGGCGCAGCATATGCAGAGCTATCGCCAGCGAGCGCTGGATAATGGTGCGCGTGATTATGTGACCAAGCCTTTTGACGCCAGTGAGCTATTATCCCGCGTACGTAATTTGCTGGAAGTCCGGATGTCCTATAAAATCATGCATCTTCAGAATGAAATTCTGGAATCACGGGTGCAGGCGCGCACCCTCGAACTGAATTCTGCCAAGGAATTCGCAGAGCATGCCAACCATACCAAAACCCAGTTTCTGGCCAATATGAGCCACGAACTCCGTACGCCGTTAAATGGTATTATTGGTTTCTCGGAAATTATGAAATCTCAGTTATTTGGTAAACTTGGCAGCCGCCAATATGTGGGTTATGCCAATGATATTCACACGGCCGGGGAGCATCTTTTGGGGGTCATCAATAATATTCTGGATATTTCCCGCGTCGAAACAGGCGATATTGCACTGAATAGCGAACCGGTTATTCTAAAAGATATCATAGACTCCTGCATCAGAATGATTGCCGAACCCGCTGAGGAGAAGGGCATTAGTTTAACCGTAGAGTTTGACCCGGAAATCCCGACCATGATGGCCGATGAAACGCGGCTAAAACAAGTGATATTGAATTTGCTTACCAATTGCGTCAGACATGCGCCGGACTCGTCTGTTATAATATCAGCAGATATAGAGGGAGATTTCCTGATGGTACGGATTTGTGATACAGGTAAGGGAATCCCTGAAGAAGATCTGGCGCTTGTTTTACAGCCATTCGGGCAGTCAAGGAAGAATTCCCAAATCACCCATGATGGTGTGGGCCTCGGGCTACATCTTGCGAAAGTACTGACAGAACTTCATGGGGGCAGCCTATTGCTTGAAAGCAGGCTTGATGAGGGAACAACCGTAAGCCTGACGTTCCCGTCTTCTTTATTCTGTGGCAATAATGAATGACAGGGAACTCTAGTTCAGGTTGTGCATGGCTATATTGATTTATCTATATAAAATAGCGGGTTATTTTTTACTATAGGGATATTATTTTAATTTTCTGGTAATATTGCAACTTTAAGCTAGTCTCAAGATGTATTTGTAAGAAGGACAGTCTTCATGGCAGGATCCACAGGGATTAATGTGGCGACAAAACTGACGGAAATCAAACATTCATTCAAGCGCCATCTTCCGGGCAAGCTTGATGAAATTGAAAGCTTATGGGCGGCTCTTGGGGCGGCAAAGAAATATGATAAATCGTTGGATGATCTTCGCCGAATGGTTCATAGTCTGGCGGGGTCAGGGGGCACTTTTGGGGCAGATGCGGTTAGCCGGGTCGCCAAAGAATTAGAACGAACTTTTGACTCTGAATTTACCAAACTGAATAAAAAGTCGGATGCCGGGCCAAATGTCCTCAAAGCCGTGGGTGTCGGCATTGCCGAACTGCGGCAGGTAGCAGAGAACTGGCAGCCTGCGGATGTGCCTTATATTCAAAATATTGACCCAAAGCGCACTGAGCCGAAAAATCTAATATATCTGGCAGAGGATGATGAGCATTTTGCGGCTGACCTGATTGTGCATTTGGAACAGGCCCGCTATCGCGTGAAACATTATGCAAAATTAAGTGATTTTGAAAAGGCCTGCGAGCATGAACTTCCCGATATTGTTATCATGGATGTTGTTTTTCAAGATGGTGATGCGGCGGGTGCGGATGTCATTAAAGGGTTGAAAAATAAAACAAAAATTTTCCCGCCGGTTATCTTTATTTCTGTGCGCGGTGATATGGCGAGCCGTCTTGCGGCGGCGCGTGCGGGGGCACGCCGTTATTTTCATAAACCGTTGGAAATTAATAAGCTCATTCAGACGGTAAATGGTTTCACAGAAAGAACCGTTAAAACCCCTTTTCGGATATTGTTAATTGATGATGATGAAACCCTGCTGGAATATTATGCCGCCGTTTTAAGGGAGGCTGGCATGGACATCAAAACCCTGTCCAATCCTTTGGAAGCTTTGGCCTTGATTCAGGAATTTAAGCCGGACGTTGTTGTCACAGATGTTTATATGCCGGCTTGTTCCGGGCCGGAGCTTGCGCAGGTAATCCGGCAAGATGATACATGGGCCTTGATGCCTATTCTGTTTTTATCCACAGAATCTGATATGGACCGCCGGTTGATGGCCCTGAATTTCGGGGGCGATGATTTTCTGATCAAGCCCGTAGAAGTGAGCCATCTGGAAACCGCCGTTCGTACAAAAGCCAAGCGCGCCCGTTGGGCGAGCCGGATCAATAATGACCTGTCCGTTGCCCTGAGAGAGAATAAATTTCAACTTGCGACCATGGATCAACATGACCTGGTCAGCACAACAGATGTTGCAGGGCGCATTACCAGCGTTAATGGTAAATTTTGTAAAGTCAGTGGGTATAGCCAAGAAGAGTTATTAGGACAAAATCACAATATCCTAAAATCCGGAAAACATCCTCAAGAATATTATAGTGACTTGTGGAAGACCATATCAGGCGGTAATGTCTGGCACGGCAGACTGTGTAACAGAAAAAAAAATGGCGATGAATATTGGGTGGAATCCACCATTGTTCCTTTTTTAAATGACAGGGGGAAACCCTATAAATATGTTTCAGCCCGCACGGATATCACGACGTTGGTTGAGACGGAACAGGCTTTGATACTAGCCCGCGAGGAGGCGGAGAGCGCGAACCATGCCAAATCCCGGTTTCTCTCCAGTATGTCCCATGAATTGCGAACCCCGATGAATGCCATCATGGGGTTTGGTCAGCTCCTCAGAATGGAAACTGAGCAGCCGTTAAATACTTCTCAGCAGGAAAATGTTGATGAGATATTCAAAGCCAGTCACCATCTCTTGAATCTGATAAATGAAATACTTGATCTTGCCACGATTGAATCTGGCCGTGTTGACCTGTCCATGGAACCCGTGGGCCTTGCCGAAGTGATTATTGAATCGTTGCAGTTGATAACGCCCTTGGCGCAAAGGCGCGGGATTGACATTACCCTGACTTTGAATGGCACGGCCATTACGGCTGAGCAATTGTCACAGAAAAATCATGCGGTGCGTGTGGACCGTACCAGGCTCAAACAAGTGATGCTTAATTTATTGAGCAATGCGGTAAAATATAACCATGAGAATGGCAAGATTGTGATTGACTGCGCGATCAAGGATCAGCAGGCCCGGGTCAGTATTATGGATACTGGCCCGGGGCTTGATACGGCAGACCAGGCTCAATTGTTTAAACCTTTCACACGTTTGGGCACGCAGCAATCAGAAGTGGAAGGGGCAGGCATTGGTCTGGTGATCACCAAAAATCTTGTTGAGCTGATGGGCGGGACGATCGGATTGGATAGTGAAGCTGGCAAGGGTTGTTGTTTTTGGGCTGAATTTCCAAATGATATATTGCCAACATTGCACAGCGAAATGACAGCGCAAAAAGATATTGTCCTGCCGCTGGAGATGAACGAGCTGATCAAAGGTCATACGGTATTATATATTGAAGATAATCCTGCGAATCTGAGGCTGGTGAAGCAGCTTTTGGCGAAAAAAACCAATATTCATATGTGGAGCGCGCCAGAGCCGCGCCTTGGGCTTGAGCTGGCCGCCGAACATAAACCGCAAATCATTCTTTTGGACATCAACCTGCCGGGCATGAATGGTTTCGAGGTGCTTCAACATTTACGCAGCCGCGCAGAAACACGTGAAACACCGATCATAGCCATTAGCGCCAACGCCATGCCCGATGATATAGAAAAGGGTCTGGCGGCGGGCTTTGATGACTATATCACCAAGCCCATTGATATGAAGCTACTCTTAAAAGCCATAGAGCGAAATTTGAATATAAAGTCGTAAAAACCAGTCTTTTACAGATAATCAGGAGATTAAAAATATATGCCGGAATTAAAGCGAATATTATATGTCGAAGATGAAGCTGATATTCGGGCTGTGGCAGAAATAGCCCTTGAGGCGGTCGGCGGTTTTGAGCTTAAGGCCTGTAGCTCAGGGCAAGAAGCGCTGACAGAAGTCACGGATTTTGGGCCTGATCTATTGCTGCTTGATGTGATGATGCCGGGTATGGACGGCCCAACGACCTTGGCGGCTCTGCGGAAATTACCTGAATTGAGCGAAACCCCGGCAATTTTTATGACGGCCAAGGTTCAACCTGAAGAGGTTGCTGCCCTTAAAAAATCCGGTGTTCTGGATGTGATTACCAAGCCCTTTGACCCCATGGGGCTTGCGGAGCAGATCCGCGCCATATGGCGGGCTCATTCTGCTGAGTGAAAGAAGTGAGAAGTGATTATGAAATTCTCTATTGTTTATAAATTCAGCTTAAGCGTCATTATTCTGGTGCTGGTAAGCAGCGGGATGGTCGGCGCTCTATTTTATACTAAAACAACAAAAGTTCTGGTTGAAAATACGCTGGAAGATATCACCGTGGAAATTAGAAATGCGGGCCGGCGGCTTCAGATGCATGTGGAATCCCAGTATGAGGATGTTTTGTTTCTGGCCCATACGCCGCCTGTTCAGGGGTTTCTCAGGGCTAGAAAAGACGGTAATTTTGACAAAGAGGACGGCTCTACATTAGAGCAATGGGAAAATCGTCTGGCGGCTATTTTCATAGAATTGATGAAAAGAAAAACCCCCTATGACAAAATCCGTTTCATCGATAAATCAGGACAGGAGATTATCGTTGTCGGGCGTGAAAAAGGCCGGGTCGTCACGATACAGGCCTCTGATCTGCAAAATAAGGCCCACCGGGAATATTTTTCCGAAACGCTTAAGTTACCCGCAGAATCAGTTTATCTGTCAGAAATGAATTTGAATAGAGAATATGGGAAAGTGAGTGTGCCGCATATGGAAGTGATGCGGGCCGCCACCCCTGTTTTTGATTTCGATACCGGCCTTGTTGCCGGGGTGTTGGTCTTAACCGTAGACGTTAGTCATGAATTGCTGGAGATTCAACGCAATATTCAAGGCGTGGGCCGCGAAATTTATATTACCAATGATAAAGGTGAATATTTACTGCATCCGGATGGTGACAAGGACTTCGCCTTTGACCTGGGGCATAATTATAATATTCAGCAAGATATCCCGCAGTTGGAAACATTGTTTTTGCCCGAAACCAAATCTGCGCGCCTTGTATTGCTCCCCAAGGATACGGGGGGGTCTCACCTGATGAGTTTTCTGAGAGTGGCTTTTGACCCCGCTCGTCCGGAACGGTTCATTGCCGTGGGGATAACGAAACTTTATGATGAAATTCTTGCCAAGCAGAAAGATGTTTTGAATGACGTGTTGTTTTGGGCATTGGCTCTTGCGGCCTTGGCAAGTTTTCTGGCTGCTCTTCTTGCCTATCGTCTGTCTAAACCCATAAAGCTCATGACGCAAGTTATGAATGATTATATTCACAACCGTAAAAGCACGGGGCTTATGCCCGTGGATCAAGGTGACGAGATTGGTGTTTTGGCACGAAGTTATAAAACTTTGATCGATCAGGTAGAAGATGCACAAATGCGCCTTGAAGAGATGAACCGTAATCTGGAAACAAAAGTGGCGGAACGTACGCGGGACCTGGAAACCAGTGAATTGCGCCAGCGCACTATTGTTGAAAATATGGTGGACGGGCTGATTACCATTGATGAAAAAGGCATTGTTACCATGCTTAATCCTGCGGCTATCGAGCTTTTTGGTTATCGCGAAGATGAAGTGGTTGGTAAAAACCTGAAGATGCTGATGCCGGAGCCCTATCATTCGGAACATGATGGTTATCTGGAAAATTATTCCACGACGCACCGGAAAAAAATTATCGGCATAGGCCGAGAGGTTGAAGGCCTTCATAAAAACGGCAGAAGATTTCCCATTGATTTGGCCGTCAGTGAAATTTTGGTGGATGGTCAAAAATTATACACCGGGGTTGTCCGTGATATTACAGAGCGTAAAGAGATGGACAAGATGAAAAACGAGTTTATTTCTACGGTCAGCCATGAATTGCGCACGCCCCTGACATCCATTCGCGGATCATTGGGATTAATTACCGGCGGCGCGGTGGGGGCCTTGCCGGAACAGGCCAATGAAATGCTCAGAATTGCCAGTAATAATACGGAACGATTGTTGTTGCTGATTAATGATATCCTCGATATTCAGAAAATTGAATCAGGTGAAATGGCCTTTAAATTTTGCAGGCTTGACCTGAAGCCATTTCTTGAGCAGGCGGTGGCGGAAAATGAAGGCTACGGGGCGCAACATGGGGTAAAATTTGTCATTTCCCAGACTTTGGAAAATGCATGGGTTTATGCCGATAAAGACCGCCTTATGCAGGTTATGGGAAATCTGTTTTCCAACGCGGCCAAATTTTCGCCTGTGAATGGCACCGTGGAAATTTCGCTGGCCCATCATCATACGAATATATTACGTATTTCGGTGACGGATAAGGGGCCGGGTATACCAGAAGAATTCCAGCCCAGATTATATGATAAATTTACCCAGTCTGATTCATCTGATACGCGGCAGAAAGGGGGGACTGGTCTGGGATTGAATATTTCAAAGGTTATTGTTGAGAAACATGGCGGCCGCATTAATTTTGTCAGCAGCGAAGGGATCGGAACAACTTTTTATGTCGAATTGCCCGGGTTGGCCGGAAAGAGAACAGGTGATGAAAAAGATAATATGCCGCAACAATTGTCAGAAAATTCGTCGGTACCGTCCGTCCTGATCGTTGAGGATGATCATGATATTGCCGCCTTAATCAGAAGAATGCTGGCCGAAAGCGGCTATGATAGTGATATTGCCTATAGCGTTGAGGAGGCCAAGGCAAAATTAACAGCCAATCCCAGGCAATATGAGGTCATAACGCTTGACCTTGTGCTGACCGGCGAAGGTGGCATGAGCTTTATGACGGACCTGAAACAAGATAGCCTTACCCGTGATATTCCCGTGGTTGTTGTTTCGGTTATAGCCGATGAAACAAGACAGTCATTAAACGGCGAGGCTATTGATGTTGTCGACTGGCTGCAAAAACCCATTGATCAAAAACGCCTGATTTCTGCCATCAAT